>JAGDAW010000150.1 GCA_017959345.1 Lachnospiraceae bacterium
GGACCGGGCGTCTTTCCGGTCCTACCTCACGGCGGACCGCATCGCCGTATCGCTTACGCCGTCCGGCCCGGAGCCGTGGCAGCGGCTCGGCGTCATCCTCCCGATCGAGGACCGGACCGCGGACACGCTGACCGTGCGGGTCCCCGCCCGGAACGAGTACGGGAACTTCTGTACGGAAACCCGCGTGATTCCGGCGGCCGGCTTCTCGGAAGGCTTCCTCCCGTGGGATCCTGAAGACTGCGCGGCGCGGATGCGGGCGCTTTCCGGCCTCCCGTACGGCTGGGGGGATACCGGGAACGGGTATGATTGTTCCTCCACGTCCGGCGGCATTTACAGGCTTTACGGCCTCTATACGCCCAGGAACACGTCCATTATGACCTGCTTCGGCGGCACGGTGACTGACGTGACCGCGTATACCGCTGAAGAGAAGGCGGCGCTGATCCGGTCGCATCCGGGTGCGCTGCTCCTCTGTCCGGGCCACGTGATGGTCTCCCTCGGGACTTCCGAACCGGGCATGTACGTGCCCGCGGCCCACAATGTGGTCGGCTTCAACCTGAAGCCGGACGGGACGGAGCGGCAGGACGTGTACCGCGTCGCGGTGACGGACCTCGCGTCCATCTATAACGGTTCGGGCGCGCAGTTCCTGTCCTTAGTGACCGCGGTGATCTATTACGAGCCCTGACGCGCGCGGGCCGGGACGATCCACCCGGACAGCCCGGCGCCGTGCCGGGACCGCTTCGCACTGTCGGCGCTTCCACGCCGGATCATTCCGAATTCATACGCGGGAACCCCTTCCCGCGTTTCCCTCCCGGACCCCTCCGGGCGGCCCATAAACTGAAAACAAAGGTTTGGTAGCAAAATGGAAAAGTATGGTGTCAACGAACTCCGGAAAATGTTTCTCGAGTACTTTGAGAAGGAAAACGGCCACCTGTGCATGAAGAGCTTCAGCCTGGTGCCCCAGAACGACAACAGCGTCCTGATCATCAACGCGGGCATGACCCCCCTGAAGCCGTATTTCACGGGCCAGGAGATCCCGCCCCGGCGCCGGGTCTGCACGTGCCAGAAGTGCATCCGGACGGGCGATATCGACAACGTCGGCAAGACGGCCCGCCACGGCACGTTCTTCGAGATGCTCGGGAACTTCTCCTTCGGGGATTATTTCAAGAAAGAAGCCATCCACTGGTCCTGGGAATTCCTGACGCGGGTCGTCGGGCTGGATCCCGGCCGGCTGTATCCGTCCGTCTATGTGGACGACGATGAAGCTTTCGACATCTGGAATAAGCAGGAAGGGATCCCGGCGGAACGCATTTTCCGGTTCGGCAAGGAAGACAATTTCTGGGAGCACGGCTCCGGCCCCTGCGGCCCCTGCTCGGAGATCTACTACGACCGCGGGGAGAAGTACGGCTGCGGGAAGCCCACCTGCACCGTGGGCTGCGACTGCGACCGCTACATGGAAGTCTGGAACAATGTCTTCACCCAGTTCAACAACGACGGGAAGGGCAACTACACCGAACTTTCCCAGAAAAACATCGACACCGGCATGGGCCTGGAGCGCCTGGCGGTGGTGGTCCAGGACGTGGACTCCATCTTCGACGTGGACACCCTGGCGGCCCTGACCGCCCACGTGGGCGAACTGGCCGGCGTCCCGTACCATACGGACGAGAAATCGGACATCTCCATCCGGATCATCACGGACCACATCCGTTCCGTGACGTTCATGATCTCCGACGGCATCATGCCCTCCAATTCCGGCCGGGGCTATGTGCTCCGCCGGCTGCTCCGCCGGGCGGCCCGCCATGGCCGCATCCTCGGCGTGAAGGGCACGTTCCTGGCATCCCTTGCGGAGACCGTGATCGAGACCTCGAAGGACGGCTATCCGGAGCTCGAAGAGAAGAAGGCCATGATCCGTTCCGTCATTTCGGAAGAGGAGAACAAATTCAACCGGACCATCGACACCGGCCTTTCCATGCTGAACGACGAAATGGACGCGCTCCGGAAGAGCGGCAGCACCGAACTTTCCGGCGCGGACGCGTTCCGGCTCTATGACACCTACGGCTTCCCGCGCGACCTGACGGAAGAGATCCTGGAGGAGAACGGGTTCCATATGGACGCGGCCGGCTTTGACGCGGCCATGAAGAAGCAGAAGGAGGACGCCCGTTCCGCCCGCGGGAAGAGCAACTACATGGGCAAGGACGCCACCGCGTTCGACGAGATCGACGCGTCCCTGACCACCGCCTTCATCGGGTACGGCCGCCTGAAGAACGAAAGCACCGTCTCCGTGCTGGTTTCCAGGGAAGACGCCGCCGATTACGGCGCCCTTACGGAGACGCTGGAAGAGAACGAGAAAGGCGCCGTGATCGTGCCCGAAACCGTGTTCTACGCCACCATGGGCGGCCAGGAAGGGGATTTCGGCCTGATCGAGAACAACCACGGGCGTTTCGTCGTACAGGAGACGGTCCGCCTGCAGGGCGGGAAGGTCGCCCACATGGGGTATATGGAATCCGGCAGCTTCTCCGTCGGCGACGCGGTCACATTGTCCGTGGACGCGGAGAACCGCGAGAAGACCTGCGCGAACCATTCCGCGACCCACCTGCTCCAGAAAGCGCTCCGTGAAGTGCTCGGCACCCACGTGGAACAGGCCGGCTCCCTGAACAACGCGGACCGGCTGCGGTTCGACTTCACCCATTTCCAGGCCATGACGGCGGAAGAGATCGCGAAGACGGAAGCGATCGTGAACGGGATGATCCGGAAGGCGCTTCCCGTTGTGACGGAGGAGATGTCGCTCGAAGACGCGAAGAAGAAGGGCGCCATGGCGCTGTTCGGCGAAAAATACGGGAATACCGTGCGCGTGGTCACCATGGGGGATTCCGTGGAGCTCTGCGGCGGTACTCACGTATCGAACACGTCCGAAATCGTGACGTTCAAGATCCTGTCCGAAGCCGGCGTCGCGGCGGGCGTCCGCCGGATCGAAGCGGTCACCGCCGGCAATGTGCTCGCCTATTACGAGCAGATGGAGCGGCTGTTCCGGGAGACCGCGGCGGCCGTGAAATCCACGCCCGAACAGCTGAAGACGCGGCTGAAGGCGCTGACCGCGGAACTGAAGGCCCTCGAAGCGGAAAATGAAAAACTGAAGGCGGACGCCGCGAAGAACCAGGCCGGCAGCATCCTGGACAGCGCGGTGGAGATCTCCGGCGTTTCGTTTGTGGCGGCGCAGGTCACTTCCGCGGACCCGAACGAGATGCGGACGCTCAGCGACCGGCTGCGTGAACAGCTCGGCGAATCGGTGCTCGTGCTCGCGGCGGAAGCGGACGGGAAAGTGCTCCTGCTCGCGTCCTGCACGGACGGCGCGGTGAAGAAAGGCGCCCACGCGGGCAACCTCATCAAAGCCATCGCCGGACTGGTGGGCGGTGGCGGCGGCGGCCGTCCGAACATGGCCCAGGCCGGCGGGAAGAACCCGGCGGGCATCGGCGCGGCCCTGCAGAAGGCGCGGGAGACCGCGGAAGCGCAGCTTTCATGAAGCGGCCGGTAAAAGGACATTACGGATACCTGGAGGCCCGGAAGAGGCAGCTGCTGATCCGGGCCCTGGTCCTCCTGGCCGGGGTCACGGCGCTCATTGTCACAGGCATCCTGGTGACCGGCGAGCGGCTGAACTGGATGACGGTGTTCGGCGCGCTGACCGCGGTGCCCATGGCCATGCAGTTCGCGTCCTTCTTCGCGCTGACCGGCTACCGTACCGGCCCGGAGGAGGAGTTCCGGGAAGTGCAGGCGCTGACGGGGAACGGGGTGCTGGACGCGGACATCGTCGTCGGGAACCCGAAAGGCCGGAGCTACCACGCTTCGTACGTCTATTTCCACGAAGACGGGATCTTTGCCTATACGCCGGACATGAAGACCGCGGTCCATGAGATGGAGACCTACTTCCGCAACTATCTGCGGCTCCACGAATGCGACGGGCCGCTGACGGTCTGTGACCAGTTCGGGCTGTTCTTAAAGAAACTGAAGGCGCTGCCGCCTTCCGACCGGGATACGGTCCCCGAGCGCGTGCTGAGGCAGGAAGGGGTTTTCCGGGCGATCGCCATGTAAGGGGTAAGCGGGATTTATGCAGGAAATCGTTCTGACAGACCGGGAAGCGGACAAACGGCTGGACAAGGTGCTGAAAGCCTGCCTGCCGAACGCGCAGGATTCCCTGGTCTACCGGATGCTCCGGAAGAAGAACATCACGCTGAACGGGCGGAAAGCCGCCGGGAATGAGCATGTCCGGGCGGGGGATAAGGTGCAGCTTTTTTTCTCGGATGAGACCTTTGCCGCGCTGACCGCCGGGAAGGCGGGCCGTGAGGCGCGTGCGTACGCGCCGCCCGCGGGTTTCCCCGCGATCCGGGTGCTTTACGAGGACCCGGACGTCTGCATTTTCTTCAAACCGCAGGGGGTGCTTTCGCAGAAGGCGAAGCCGTCCGACTACTCGGTCAATGAGTGGTGCGTCTATGAAGCCCGGAAGAACGGCTTTGACCGGGAATCCGCGGTTCCTTCGTTCCGCCCGTCCGTCATGAACCGGCTCGACCGCAACACCTGCGGCCTGATGGCCGCCGCGTTCAGCGACCCGGCCGCCCGCGTCCTCTCGGAACTGATCCGGTCGCGGGAAGTCGGCAAATCCTACTACACGGTGGTCTGCGGGAAGACGGATGCGGAAGGGGATCTCCGGGGGTTCCTCCTGAAAGATGAGCGGGCGAACCGCGTGCGGGTCACGGCGCGTGAAGAAAAGGGCGCGAAACCGGTGCATACCCGGTACACCCGGCTCCGCTATGACGGCGCGAAGGACCTGTCGCTGCTCCGCGTGGAGCTCCTGACCGGGCGTTCCCACCAGATCCGGGCCCATATGGCTTCGATCGGGCACCCGGTGCTGGGCGACCCGAAATACGGGGATCCCGCCGCGAACGGCCGGTTTGGCGCGAAGGGGCAGTACCTCTGCGCGTTCCGGATGGCGTTCCCCGCGTGTCCCATCCCCGGGATTTCCGGGAAAACATTTGAAACCGGCGTACCGGAAGACTGGCCGGTGCGGCTGCCGGACGGGGCCGGGGAAGCCCTTTTATGAGGTGAAGCATGGCGACCTGGGGTTCCAGAGGCCTTCGGGGCTCCCTCCTCGAAGAGATGATCAATTATACGGTCGAGGATTACAGGCAGAAGGGGCTCGCCCTGATCCAGAAGATCCCCACCCCCATCACGCCGGTGGAGATCGACCAGGAGAGCCGCCACATCACGCTGGCGTATTTTGATAAGCAGTCCACGGTGGACTATATCGGCGCGGTGCAGGGGATCCCGGTGTGCTTCGACGCGAAGGAGTGCGACAGCGACACCTTCCCGCTCGCGAACGTCCACGAGCACCAGATCGCGTTCATGGGGGACATGGAGAAGCAGGACGGCATCAGTTTCCTGATCCTGTATTTTACCCGCAGGGACGAAGCGTATTACCTGCCTTACCGGGACCTGATTTTCTTCTATAACCGGATGAAGGAGGGAGGCCGCAAGAGCTTCCGGATCGAGGAGATCGACAAAACGCTGCGGATCGCCGTGAAGAACGGGGTGTACCTGCATTTCCTGGAGACGCTCCAGGCGGACCTCCTGTCCAGGGGATAGAAATTTCATAAAAAAGTCCTTGCAATTCGGTTTGCTTTGTGATAGTATTTTTCTGTTCGGCATCCGCCGGTGTGTCGGAATGGCAGACGAGGCAGACTCAAAATCTGTTGTAGGTGACTACGTATGGGTTCGAGTCCCATCACCGGCAGTAATTCTTAAAGGAGAGCAGGAAGATGGAAGTATTAAGATACATTTTAACCGCAATTTTCGCACTGGTCGGGCTGGCGCTGACGGTCATCGTCATTCTGCAGGAAGGCCGTTCCGCGGGTCTCGGGACCATCGGCGGCATGGCGGATACCTACTGGGAGAAGAACCGTGCGCGTTCGGCGGAAGGCCGTCTTGAGAACATCACGAAGTACCTTGCCATCGGATTCTTTGTGCTGGCCTTTGTGCTTGCCATTAATTTCTGATACGGAGAGGGCTTTTAGAGGCGGACGCCGATAACAGGAGGACCGGGGGCAAAGTGTGTTTGGCCCCGGTATTTTTGCGCATACGGGCATCCGGACGGAAAATAGGACGCCTCGGGCAGGGGCAGGGTCCCCGGACGTCCGTGCGCGTGAGACAGGGTTTTTGAGGTGAGATCGTGAAACAGACCGGGACGAAAGGGATCGCCGCGAACAAAAAAGCATATCATGACTACTTCATCGAGGAGACGTATGAGTGCGGCATCGCGCTCGCGGGGACGGAGGTGAAGTCGCTCCGGCTCGGGAACTGCAGCCTGAAGGAGTCCTATGTGAAGAACAACGGTTCGGAGGTCTTCATTTACGGGATGCACATTTCCCCGTACGAGAAGGGAAATATCTTCAACAAGGACCCGCTGCGCGTCCGGAAGCTCCTGATGCATAAGAAGGAGATCCGGAGACTGTACGGGAAGGTGCAGGAGAAGGGGTTTACCGTCGTGCCGCTGGAGATTTACTTTAAGGACGGGCTCGTCAAGGTGAAGATCGCGCTGGCGCGGGGCAAGAAGCTCTATGACAAGCGGGAGGCGATCGCGAAGAAGGACGCCGGCCGGGAGATGGAGCGGGCGTTCCGGGAGAAAAACGGATAATAGAAAAGAGGTGCCGGTACAGCGGCCGGATGCGCATAAGAACGTTTTGATGAAAAACGATACAGGCATCTGTCTGAAGGATCGGCTGAATAAGAAAACCGGATTGCTGTACGATGCAGCAGTCCGGTTTTGTCTTTTGATACCAGGCTCAAAAGCCTTCTTCCGCAGCAAGCTTGCCTGCCGGTGGAGGCGCGTTATAGGTGCACAGAAATCTTTGATTTCGTCTTGCGCCATATCGAGCGCAGCGGTTGGAGGGCGCTCGCAGTGCGAAGCGCTCCGGGTATCAGCCTTTCGCGTTTTTGTATATCTCGCAGGCGATTTCGTTCATCGCCTCGTCGGCTGCGTCCGTGACGTTGTTGTACATCACGGCAACGCATAGATCTTTCTTACGGGAGAATACCCAGCTTGTCAGGAAACCCCAGTTCTCCCCGGTGTGACCGGCAACGCTGTCTTTGCGCGCTTCCGACTCCCAGACGTCGAGGCAGAGGCCGTAATGATCCATGACAGGCGTCATCATGCGCCGCGCGGTTTTCATTTTGAGGAGGCCGCCCTTTCGATAGCTTCGGGAGAGGGCAAGGCCGATCCTGACAAGCTCTGTGGGCGTCGTCCACAGGCCGGCAGCGGCGTGCTCGGGATAATAGTGATACCCGTGGGCAGGGTCCTCCTTCTCAGCCAGCCTGAAGCCGAACGCGGCGTTTGAAACAAGGTCTTCGTCAAGCGGCTGGAAAAAGCCGGTGCGCTTCAGCCCCAGAGGCTCGGCGAC
>JAGDAW010000151.1 GCA_017959345.1 Lachnospiraceae bacterium
ATGAAGTCCGTCTGGCGAACTGGACTTCCATCATTCAGGAATGCGAGAACCGGCCGCAGGGCGTCTCTAAAAGCTGCTGGCTGAAAGAAAACCGCATCTACGAGAATTGGCAAGCGGCCGAGCGGGCTATACGGGACACATACCATGCAGTGAAGCATACATTCCAGATTTTGTTACCAGGGGTATCGGATCGAGTTGTAGATGGATACAATGAAGCAAGCAAAACAATATATGAAGTCAAATATGGATATGCAGCTCTGACGAATTCATTCAGTCAGAAATAATGCGAGATCAATATTTGCTTCAGTCAAATATTGTCAGTCGTGTCGAATGGCTTTTTTTCATCAGTAACGTCACTGGAAAAGGAGGTCCTTCAGATGCTTTGTTATTCAAACTGTATGAAGCGGGTTTTAATATTTTTTTCCATTAACGAAGGAGTAGCGGCAGATGGATTTTTTGAATGCTTTGAGGTTTATGAAAGATGTAAGATATGAGTTTATTCTCCCACCCGCGGGAATCACTTTTCGTAAAATGTCCAAAAAGGAAGCCGCAGAAACTTTTGCGTGGTTTATGAAAAAGATACCGGAAAGGATGGAATACCTGAGAACAAGGTGTGCCGCGGATCTGAGGATAAGTCCGGAGATGTTAAATTATAGTGATCATTCACTCCTCCTGCTTTGGCGGTGGTTTCTGAAGACTGCACGAACAGAGAAAACACCAAAGGAGATACTTGAAGAGATGATAAAAGGGTCTGCGATATTTGGTGATTCATATATTAATAAAGAGGTTCTCAGTGTTACTACGCATATGATCATTCTGGATATTGCATTGTATATAGGGGAGTGCTTCATACACAATGATCCGCATCTGCAGTGGACGTATCGAACAACGCCCAAAAACAGTGTAACCGTTAATCAGCCTGTAATTACCGGAATGATTGTATCTTTTGCGGGGTTGCAGGGACCTGCAGATTTTGCACCAATTCATATGGTAGGCGTACAGGCGAGTAAAATATTAGGAAAAACAGCAGAGGAGGAAGATCTGATACAGTTGTATCATTTGTGGACTAATAATCCATAAATAATGAACCGGACGAGGGAGCGGACGGTTTTTCAGGGTAATGATCGGAGCAAGTTACAGGTGCACCGACATCGAATTACTGCTTTGCACTCGGGGACGGTGACGAATTACCTTACGAACCACGGGATTGAGGAAGAGACCTTCCCAACCGGCTGGTCCCTGTGGAACAGTACGAGCATAGACACAAAGACCTACACCTATGGGAACAGCGGCTGGAAGGACCAGCTGACCGCGTATTCAGGAAGCAGTCATCACTTTACTTGTCAATGAACAGCTCTTACCGGGAAAATACAGGGATCATGCGTTGACGGATTCACGGTATTATAAGGAAATGCGGGAGTTTCACATTGAACCGGACTGGCTGCTGATTGATAAAGTCCTGAATGAAACGTTGATTCTCCGGCTGATCCGCACTGGCAGTCACAGCGATCTGTTTTAGGCTGCACAGGCAAAACAGTATTGTACACAGGAGGCGGTGCCGGACACCATGAACAGGGAGGCAGGGATGGTTTTTTACAATGGAACGGTCTTTACGCCCGGCGGCTTAATGCAGGGCGGGTTCCGGGTGGAAAACGGGCGGTTCGCGGAGTTTCTCCCGGGTGCGTCCTCCGGGGACGAGGATCTTAAGGGGGCCCGGGTGATTCCCGGCCTTGTGGACATCCATACCCACGGGAATTCCGGCGCCGATTTCTCCGACGGGACCTTAGAGGGGCTGAAAACCATGGCCGCTTACCTGGCACGGCGCGGCATCACGGCGTTCCTGCCCACGTCGGTGACATTGCCCTATGAGAAGCTGGCGTGCGCATTCCGTACGGCACAGGTCTTCGCCGGCCTGCAGCGTACGGACAGCTCGCTCGATTCAGGCGGATCCGGGGCCGCCCGCTGTCCGGAAGATGTGCGGACCGGGTATGCGCGTGTCCTCGGGGTCCGCATGGAAGGGCCGTTCCTTTCAAAGGAGCGGAAAGGCGCCCAGAACGGCGCGTACCTCCGGAACCCGGATTATGAAGCGTTCCGGGCGCTGTACGACGGCTGCGGGGGCGGGATCCGCATCGTGGATATCGCGCCGGAGCTTCCGGGTGCCGCGGACTTCGCCGCGCAGGCGGGCGCATACTGTACCGTCTCCGCGGGCCATACGGACGCGGATTACCGTGAAGCGTGCGCCTTTTTCGATGCCGGTGCCGCCCACGTGACGCATCTTTTTAACGCCATGCGGCCCTTCCGCCACCGGGAACCCGGCGTCATCGGTGCCGCTTCCGACCGGGAACATGTGACCGCGGAACTGATCTGCGACGGCCTCCATGTCCATCCGTCCGCCGTACGCGCGGCTTTCAGGCTGTTCCCCGGCCGACTCTGCCTCGTTTCGGACGCGCTCCGCTGCTGCGGCTTGCCGGACGGGACGTATGAGCTTGGCGGGCAGCAGGTGCTCCTCAGAAAGGGGGAGGCCCGGCTTCCGGACGGCACATTGGCGGGCGCTTCCATGGACCTCTGTGAAGGCCTGCGCAACGCCATCCGGTTCGGGATCCCGGAGGAAACCGCCATCCGGGCGGCAACGATCCTTCCGGCCCGGATCGCGGGTGCGGACGCCCTCGTCGGCTCCGTCGAACCGGGGAAATACGCGGATTTTCTCGTCTTAGGTGTGGATTATAACCCGGAGCGGGTGTATATGGGCGGCGTCCGGATCCAGTGAGCGCGGCTCCAGGTCATGCGGAGTCTATTCGGATCGGATGGCCTTTACGACACGGATGCTGCCCCCGTTCGCTTCATAACCGATTCTGGAAACCGAGGCTTTATGAGTTATACTGTTAACAGCGACTCTTACATCTGTCTGATCATCGATCTTATCATAATCATCCCGTTCAATCTGCGTCCTGATCTCAAGCCTGGACTCATCCAGCAGTACAATATCCGCATACCCGTCATGGATGTCCAGCTGTATGACACGTCCGGAGGATTCAGCAGGGATATCCGGGACCGCTTTCGGCCCTTCAGAGAGTATCTGGCGGTTGAAGGCCCGAACCGAATCTGCTTCTTCCTCCGAAAAAGTGACCCGGAAGAACTGCAGGGCATTCTTCGATGCTGCAGCGGTTCCTTGCACGGCACAGGTGGATTCTATCCCGCCGGACTGGACATGGACCTGGACACCTGGCGCGGAGTCTGAGGATTCCGAATGAGACAGATCCTGCCTGCAGCTGCCTGTAAGAATACAAAACGCCAGAATCAGAATACCAGGGAATGCAGGACTCTATTTTGATTCAATGGTGGACAGTGCAGCTGCCATAGCGCTTCTGATCGGCCTGCCTGTGATCCCAATGGCAGCAGACATCATGCATACGCGGCGACCGCACCGTAGCTCGCTGTTTGCAGTCATCTGAAAAAATTTAAAAAGAGAAAAAGTGTTGACAGAAGAAATGCTTCGTGTTATATTTATAACATCAGACATATAACATATATCAATTTAAATTCGCTGCAATTTATGCACTGTCCTTTCAGCTGCCGTGGAGAGGAGTGGTTCGCCGGCAGGGGAACAGGGAAGGGCTTAATCGGGAGAAAGGGGGAAAACAGTATGAAGAAGGCACACTGGCTTACATGGTTCTTTTTTGCGGCTTGATTCTGGGTGTTTAACCCCGGTGAGGTGGAATATGAACCGGAGTTCTGCTCCTGCAGGCGTAAAGAATGATCTCTAAGGCAACTGACGGAATAGTATACAAAGAGGAAAGGCAGAACATGATGAAATAAGGAATTATAGCAGCTATATTTGTGGCACTCATGTTAATAACTATAATATTGTGGCCGTTTGAAGGCAGAACGCTGCAAATCGCATATGGGAATTTGCAGGAAGATACTCGAAACATTCGTGATACAAGCTCGACCAACAACTGTGCCATTGTTATTGTTCCCGGAATCCTTGGGTCAAATCTGTTTAATAATAATGGAAACCAAATATGGAGTCCAACAGGGATTGGTATCACAGGGTTGTTTCTGGATCAGATGTATTTAAGCGAAAGCGGAGTACCGCAGCAGAATTTATCAGCCCAGGCAAGCAATATTAATAATAGTAACACGAATTATGGCGCAAATGATACGTATGAAGATCTCTATCTGGGGTTATACAATGCATTTGGCGACTCGTGTGATGTTATTTTCTTCAGCTATGATTTTCGATTGAATAATTCAACTGCTGCCAATCAATTACAGACAGTATTGGCTGGATATGACCAGATTGTTTTCGTATCTCACAGCATGGGTGGACTGGTTACGAGTAAGTTTTTGGCTAACAGTGAGAATAACAGAAACAGGACAATCCTGAATGTTTCAGTTGCTGTTCCATATACAGGGGCTGCCAAGTGCATAGATGCTATGTACACCGGCGAAATCGTCAAACAATTAGGATTATACTTATATAAGAATCAAATGCGGCAGATGAGCATGAATTCTTACGCATCTTACCAATTATTGCCAACAGAAGATTATAGAAATGAAACGGGGTATTATCCCGTTAAAGTTGGCAATGTATACTACGACAATGCGATAACTGTCCTGAAAAATACGCTATGGGGAAAATATCAAGGAACTAATAACGTTAAACCAATGTTTGATGCAGCCAGTTCGTTTCATTCATCTTTATTCTTATCAGGTGTTCATTCCACCATGCTTGTTCCAACTGTATATATGGCCGGAATCGGAGCGAACACCATTAAGACGATTAACTTAGACAGCAGTTATGACAAGACAGGTGTTGAATTTGTGAATGATGGTGATGACACAATCCTGTCCGGAAGTGCCAACCCACAGGGATTGGCATATACTTATCCGAATAAGACACATATGAGTATGGTTACAGACAATACGATGATCAGCACCATTATTTCAATAATAAACTACATGGCGGGAATCCCCGCAGATTATCTGAGTGCAGGCAGTGATCGGCAAATGTCGTTTGCCGGTTGTGATCCCAATCATATCATAAAAAACCGGCGGGGATGGATTACAGCAATCGGTAACACAGAGATTGATGCACGCCGGATCGTGATACTTACTGATGAAAGCAGCATCCTGTTTCAATACGACAGTATCATCGAAGAACTCGGCGGTGATCTGATCGATCATGAAGGCCGTATAATAGGCAATGTTGAGACCGGGATCAAAGGAGGGAAGAAGATCTATATTTTAAATGACGGGGCTTACTGTCTTAAAGGTTTTGATACTGTTAAGGCTGATTATATGACTGCGGGCTACTATGAAAAGTCCATATATGTTGACGGTTGTAACGGCGCATGTGTTTTAGACATAGGGGATTTCAGTAATAAACGGGTTTCTTGTTTCGGCATCGGTGAGGATGGTGCCGGAATATGCGTAAAATCAATTGTGGAGATGTCAGAAGAAGCACTGGACTCGCTGAACTCGGATGAAGAGGAGCACGTCTATGAATAATAAAGTCAGAATCATCGCAATACTCTTTATCTTTTTCTTTCTGGGGTTCGGCGCATTTTATCTGGTTAACTTCGGGCTGGACGTTCGTACCAACTGGTGGATGCTGCTCATATGGTTTGTTTCCTTCCTGCTGTTCCAGTTCCAGTTCATGAAGTATTCCGATGCAGACCTTGTGCGCCGTATGCCGGTGATTGCGGCGATTGTGCTTCTGGCAGCCGCAGTGGTTTTTTATGTTTCAATACGGCTGGCGGAGATCGCGGGACTCCGTATCGATTCGCTGGTGGACAGTGCAGCTGCCATAGGACTTCTTCTGGGTTTGCCGGTGATCCCGATGGCAGCAGGCATCCTGGCCGGATACGCGTGGTTCAGATTCACGAGTCGAAACGGTGAGATCCGTTGAGGTATCAGTCAGTGTACATCTGCCCTTGAAACCGCCATGTACCGTGCGGTTCACGATGCAGTCATTTCCCCTTGTAGTCGGTCCGGATCCGGTGACTGCGGCGCCTGTACCGGATACCGCCGGATGATCCCGGCATCACAGAAAAACAGTCCCGGGGAGACGTGCCGGACAGGCATTGTTTCCCCGGGATTTTCTTTCCCTTACGGAGGGGTCCTTTTAATCAAACCCGAAAGCGGTCAGGTAGCACATGATGCAGAAGCAGGCGATCCCGAACCAGACCGCCAGGCTCACGGGCGGGATGAAGACGGCCTTCAGGACCGTGAAGAACAGGTCTTTGTCGAAGGTAAAACCCTTGCGATATCGTTTCCCTTTCCGGGCGGCGGCGGAGCCTTCCGGAGCATCCTCCGGGAGCACGTAGATCCACGGCCGCTCGTACCGCTCGATCACCGCGAACTTCAGCACATAGATGGGGACCACCGGGACCATGATGCAGAACCATACCGCGGAGCCCCCCAGTTCCAGCCGCCCGAAATCGAAGCCGTTCAGGAACAGGGCAATGATGACCGGCAGGAACAGGGCGGTCACGGCGAGCAGCGCGGTCTGCAGCCGCCTCCGGAAGGAAGAGAAGACCAGGCGCACCGGTTTCATTTCCCCGTCGAGCTTTTCGAAGAAGACCGGGGGCACCACTTCTTTGCGGATCTCTTCCGGATCCTGGACGAGGGCAGTGCCCTCACGCCGGAAGGGACCCCCTGAAGAGGTGAAGATCCTGTGGTCCGCCTCCTCCAGGAAACGGTTCCGGACCGTATCGCTGTATGCGCACAGGGTGATGATCGCAATGACCAGGCCAAGCATGCCCGTGATCAAGAGGGCGTCGGGGAGCGCCATGCCGAAGAGGCAGAAGGCCCCGAAGGCGGCGCCTGTGATCAGGACCGTGGCCAGGATGGCCTTCAGCCACCAGGGCAGGAAGACCCGGTGGGACGGTTTCTCCGCGCGGATGCTGCATTTCCCGGTCTGGCCGTTGACCGCCGCCACGGTTTCCCCGCTGCGGATGTAGTAGACCGGCAAAAGGACCGGCATCCGGAGCACGGAAGATGCGTTCGTGCGGATCTCCACCGCCTTCGACTCCAGGGTCTTCCCGACTACCGGGGCATAATCCGCGGAGACTTCCCGGTCTGTCCGGTTCGTCAGCTCAGACGCGTCCGTGTCCCGGATCTTGATCCGCTGGCCTGCGGACCAGCCGAAATCGAAAGGCCGGAGGTCGGAGAGTTCGAAAGGTTCCATCCCGTCCAGGAGCATATTGTCGATCTGGGCGGACGCATTGACGAAAATGTTGTCCACATAGCCTTCGCACCGGTATGTCCTGCCCGAATCCATGCGGCTGACTGTGCTGCTGACCGGTCCGCGGATCAGCTCATAGGGCAGGTAGAAGCCCTCGATCCGGTCCGCGATGTCTTTAAGGTGCCGCGCCTCCGGCCGGAGGGCATTCCCCCGGCACCACGAAAGCAGCCGCGCTGCAGCCTCTTCGCGGGTGATCCGGAAGGGGATGATCATCTCGGGCAGCTCTTCCGACTGGACGTATTCCTGCCGCGCCAGCGCGCGGCCGCAGAAGGCGCAGTCGGACAGGGCTTCCCCTTCCCGGAAAACGAGGGCAGCGCCGCAGCCGGAACAGTTCGCCCGCATCAGGGGGAAGGCGGAAGAACTGCTGCGGATCTTCTGCTGCTGGATCCGGCGGAACCCCTGCTTCTCCGCCTGGGCTTCCCGGACCAGGACACGGCTGCCGCAGTAGCCGCACCGGTAATCCTGGTGGATGATGTCATAACGCGCCGGCGCACCGCAGGAAGGGCAGTGCACGTCCGCAATGGTTCCTTTCATGGACATCCCTCCTTCGCAGACGGATTCTGTAACCTGGCCGGAGCAGGTCGTGGTCTGCCCCGGTATCATAACAAAAATCCATGTAAAGGTCAACGCGCGGGACGCATCCGGGGCTTGAAATCCGGTGCGCGGTCTAGTAGAATAGGCGCAGTGCAGGGGAGAAGTCTGACACGCCCGCGTACGGAAAGGAACCGGCATGAAGCGCGCCAAAAACATTTTATTCATCATTGCCACAGTCCTGATGGCCGTCCTGACGCTGGTCACGGTCATCCTGTTTTCCTGGTCAAACGCCCGGAACTACGCCACGCAGTTCCTCTTCGGATGGGATCCGGAGCGCGTGGAAGCAGGCACACGGACCTTCTATACGACCCGGTTTGACACGAAAGAAGAGGCGTACGCGCATTCCCGGCTGGTCGCGGAGGCGGTCCAGGCCGAAGGGACGGTGCTGCTGAAGAACGGCGGGGTCCTCCCGCTGGAAGCCGGGGAACGGGCCGTTTCCGTCTTCGGGACGGGTTCGGTCCACATCGCGTACGGGGGGACCGGCTCCGGCCAGGGGAACGACGAAAGCCGGACGGACCTGTATACGGCCCTTGCGGCGGCGGGGTTCCGCACGAACCCGGTGCTGAAGGCCTTTTACGAACAGAAATACAGGGAGGGCTTCCGGAGGGGGCCCGGTACGGATATGAACGGGGCGTACTACGGGATGAAAGGCACCCGGAACTACGGCTATTCCGTCAATGAGGTCCCGCGGGACCTGTATACGCCCGAAGTCCGGTCGAGCTATGCGTCGTACGCGGACGCGGCGCTGGTCGTCATTTCCCGCTCCGGCGGGGAGGGGCAGGACCTGCCCGCGTCCATGGCGGACTTTTATGAGGCGGACGGCCGGCATTACCTGGAGCTGACGGAGGAAGAGGAGGAACTGCTGGCGGAAGTGAAGGCGGGGGGCTTCGGGAAGGTGGTCGTCCTGCTGAATACGCTGAACGTCTTTGAGTGCGGGTTCCTGGACGACCCCGGGATCGGCGCGGCGCTCTGGATCGGCGGCCCCGGCCAGTACGGCCTGAACGCCGTGGCGAAGATCCTGACCGGGGAAATGAGCCCCGGCGGGCGGCTTCCGGACACCTTCGCGGCAGACCTCCTGTCCGCGCCCGCCATGCAGAATTACGGGGACAACCGGTATACGGAGGACGGGAAACCGACCACCGCCGCCTACGTGGCCTACGCGGAAGGGATCTATGTGGGGTACCGCTATTACGAAACGGCGGCGGAAGAGGGCTTTATCGACTATGACCGCGCGGTCGTATTCCCGTTCGGGTTCGGCCTGGGGTATACCGGTTTTTCGTGGTCCGGCTTCCGGCTGGAAGAGACGGACGAAGGATTCTCCTGCTTCGTCACCGTGGAAAATACGGGCGGCCGGGCCGGGAAGGACGTGGTGGAACTGTTCCTGTCGAAACCGTACGACAGGGGAACGCCGGGAGCGCCGGAGAAAGCGGCGGTCGAACTCGTCGGGTTCGCGAAGACCGGGACGCTGGCGCCGGGGGAATCGGAGACCGTGGAGATCCGCGTCCTGCGAAGCGCCCTGGCCTCCTACGACACCTACGGCGCGGGCACCTATACGGCCGGCGCGGGCACCTACGTCTTCCGGGCTTCGAAGAACGCGCATGAGGCGGTTTTCACCGCGGAGTATACATTGGAACAGGAGGAGCGGATGGACGTAAGCCCCACCGGGTACGAGATCCGGAACCGCTTCGAGACGGACGCCTATACGTCCCTGCCGGAAGACGTTTCCCTGCTGTCCCGGGCGGATCTCGCGGGCACCTGGCCGGAAGTCTACGGGGACGGCGGGACGGCCGGGAAGGCGGTCAAGGCCCTGACGGCGGAGAAGAAAGCCGCCATCTTAAGCCATGACAGCTTAGGGGCGGACCCGGTATCGGGCACCCCGGTGACGGGGAGCGGGGAAGGCCTCCTGTTCGCGGACGTGATTACGGAAGACGGGACGCCCCTCCCGTATGACGACCCGGCGTGGGAAAAGCTCGTCTCGTGCATGACGGAAGACGAGCTTTATCTGCTGGTCTCCTCCGGCGCCTGCCGGAGCCCGGCCATTTGGAGCATCCGGAAACAGCAGTCGCTGACGTCCGACAGCCCGATGGGGCTGCACGCGGGCACATTGTTCCCCTGTTACCCCATCCAGGCGGCGACGTGGAGCACGGAGGCGGCGGAAGCGCTCGGGCAATGCGTCGCCGAGGAAGCGCTCTGGAACGGGATCCGCGCCTGGTATGCCCCCGCCATGGACACCCACCGGATTCCCTTCGGCGGGCGGAATTACGAGTATTATTCGGAAGACGGCGTGCTGGCCGGGAAATACGCCGCGGCGGTGATCCGGGCGGCGCGGGCCGGCGGCCTTTCCGTCCACATCAAGCATTTCGCGCTGAACGACCAGGACACGAACCGGGGGGACCGGGGCAATTTCCGGAACGGGGACCCCTATAACGGGCTCTGCACCTACGCGTCCGAACAGGCGATCCGGGAGATCTACCTGAAGCCCTTCGAGATCGCGGTGACGGAAGGCGGCGCGAACGGCGTCATGACGTCCTACAACCGGGTCGGCGACACCTGGGCGGGCGGCCACTACGGCCTGCTGACGGAAGTGCTCCGGAACGAGTGGGGCATGCGGGGCAATGTGCTGACGGATTTCGCGGGCTCCTTCGGATACGTCTACATGGATATGGACCAGGGGCTCCGCGCGGGCAATACCCAGTGGCTCTACGTGGGGGAAGCGTTCCCCATAAAAGACCGGACTTCGGACGAGGCGGTCCTCCGGATGCAGAAAGCCGCGAAGGACATCCTCTATTTCGAGGCGTCGTCGTCCCGCGTGAACAACCAGGTCCGCGCGGACGGCGGCCCCGTCCGGGTGGGGCAGGGGCTGCAGACGTGGCAGGTCCTGTGGCTTGCAGGGTACGGCGTGCTGGCGGCAGGGTATGTGCTTCTGGCTGTGAAGCAGTGGAGACTGCGTGCGGACTGATGTGCGGGAAAGAGCCGGTGCTGCTGCAGAGGGGACAGGGCGTCTTCCCTGCAGGCAGCCGGATCCGGCTCTCCGTGAAACTCCTGTTGCGGATGTATGAGGATGTGCTGAAGGAAGGATAACAGGCTGTTTGACCGGGGACATGATGTGGAATCGTCCGGATCGGTTTATACGTGGAACGGGGCGCCGGCCGCCGGCCGATGGAAGTGAAGGGGCTTGCGCGTTGTGCGCTGCAGGGTGATAGCACCCGGCAGAATGGAACAAACGGCAGAAGGCCCGGGCGGCCGGACATGGTGTCCGGCCGCCCGGGCCTTCATCTTTTATGGATGGCCAGGATGAGATTTCATCATGTGAGGAGGAGCCTCCCGGGGAGGGGCTTCCATGGACAGATGGTTTCATCGCTTCTGGTCTGATTCTGCCGCCTCAACAGAGGCGCTGTATCAGACCAGACAGACGGCTTCATCTCTGTTGGTCTGATTCTGCTGCCTCAACAGAGGCGCTGTATCAGACCGGACAGACGGCTTCATCTCTGTTGGTCTGATTCTGCTGCCTCAATAGACGCTCGGTA
>JAGDAW010000021.1 GCA_017959345.1 Lachnospiraceae bacterium
CCTTCCCGGTTTCGGCGACGAGCGCCAGATCCCGGCTGCCGCGCGGTCCGTTTCAGCCGGATCTAAGAAAAAAAGGGGACTTTCTGCGAAAAGCGCAGGAGATGTGAGGCGGCCCCATGGAATGCCGCCCGGATAGGAAAAAAAGAGGAACTCAGGGTATGGTCCTCCCCCGGTTCCTCGCTTCATATGCTCAAAATGTGCATGGTTTTGCGTTTTTGGGCAACAAAAAATAGCGGGAGGGGGATTTGAACCCTCGACACTGCGGGTATGAACCGCATGCTCTAGCCAACTGAGCTATCCCGCCATAGGCTTTGCTTTCACAAAGCCTTAATAGGTTATCACATTTTCAGAAAGGTGTCAACAACAATTTTCCACTTCCGACGTTCTTTTTTCAACAAAAATCACTGTACGGCATCCCCGGTGCGGTTGACGTGCACCGTCAGGTGCGGATTCTCCTCCGCGCTGTCCAGGAGCACCGCAAGGAAGCCCTGCTCCACCTCTCTCCCGCACGCCGTCACGAAGAATTCGATCTCCCCGCGGGGCTCCGTCAGGCAGTCGTGCAGCGCGTCGAGGTTATTCCCGTAGTAGTCCGGGAAATCCAGCTGGCGCCGGATCGACCGGTGCACCTCTGATTTATTGCCGAAAAAACGGAAATCCAGAAATACTCTCTTCATCTCCTGTCCCCCGTACCCTGTTTAATCGTTTCCGTAAAGGAGCTCGAAGGACTCGTAATGGTCATCCGTATAGTACACAAGCCCGTCGTTCGAGAAGATGATCCGCTTCGCGCCGCGCGAAGACTTGTTCATGGTATCGATGTCGCATTCGGTGTACTGCCGGCCGCTCTTCTTCGGGAGCAGGCCTTCGTAGTTGCCGAAGTAATCCCCGCCGATGCATTTGCCGGGGGCGTAGTTCTTCAGGGAACCGCCGGGCCAGCCCAGGGCTTCCGCGTCTTTCTTCGTGATGTAGTTGGACGGGAGGTGGCCGTAGAGGTGGATATAGAGCGCCACTTCCTCCTTGGAATCATACTGCCCGTCTTCCCGGACCGTGCGCCCGGAAGGGGTCGTCGGCTGCGCGGCCGTCGGCGCCGTGGTCGGCTTCGCCGTCGGTGCCGTGGTCGGTTTCTCCGTCGGCGCGGTGGTCGGTTTCTCCGTCGGCGCCGTGGTGGCCGTGGTCGGCTTCACGGAAGCGGCGGACGGGTCGCCGGAAGGTACCGAAAGCTCCGTCGTCCCGGTCTCTGCACCGATCGTCGAATCCGTCCCGCTGAACAGCGTCTCCCGGTTCTGCCATGCGACGTACAGGATCAGCGCGACCAGGAGGATCCCCAGGATCATCCGGACCCGCTGCGGGTTCAGCCAGTTCCCTGTGCCGTTTGTGTTCTCATTGTTGCCCATAACCGTCAGTTCTCCTTTTCGTCCGGCTTCCCCGGCACGTTTTCCTTCTGCAGGAGGTTTTCCCCGTTTAACAGGAACGCCGCTTTTCCGGCATCTACCGGGTCCGCATCTGCAGGGTCCTCCCCTCCGGGTTCCCCTTCATATCCGGGGGCTTCATCTCCCGGATCTTCGGAAAGCCCGGGCAGATCCTGCCCGCCGGTCTTTCTCCCCAGCGTAGCCTGCACGTCCGGGAGCCTCCGGATGGCTTTCAGCAGGACCGGCACAAGGAATGTGTAGGCCACAGCCTTGATGGCCCCGATGCCGATCTTCAGCATGAAGGACGTCCAGACCACCGCGTAGTGGTATTCCTTGATCTTGCTGTCGATGATCAGCCCGACCGTATTCATGACCGTGATCAGCGCCGCGTTCACGAACAGCAGGATGGTGAGCTCCCACGGTTTGAAGCGGAACTGCTTCTTCTCCGCGATAAAGCCCAGCATCAGCCCGCTGACGACGTAGGGGATCACCCACAGGATCGTGGTGGCTTCGAGGCCGTAAGGCCCCAGCGCCTGGGTAATAAACGACCCGACCCCGCCGATCAGCATCCCGTCGATGGGGCCGAACAGCAGGGCGCCGATGATGACCGGCAGGTTTTCGAATGTGAACTTGAAGGTATTGCCTATCTGCAGCGTATAAAAACCGAGTACCGCGCACAACGCCGCAAGCATGGAGTCTATCACAAGCCTCTTGATACTGAGTTTCATCGGTCTGATTCGGTTCCTTCCTGTTCCGCCGGCCATACCTCTGTCCGGAATACCGGCCCGGATCCTTTACGCCCGCTTCCGGTCACAGCGGGGTTACGCTCTGAAATGTGTCCGCCGGAAACCTCATGCCTGTCCCCGGATCCCTCTGAAAAAAGTCTTCATCAACGCGCTGCATTCCTCCCGGAGTACGCCTTCCGTGACCTCCGCCCGGTGGTTGAAGCCGGGCATCTGAAGCAGGTTCAGCAAGGAGCCCGCACAGCCGGCTTTCGGGTTCATGGCCCCGATCACCACCCGGTCGATCCGCCCCTGCAGGAGCGCGCCCGCGCACATGGGGCAGGGCTCTAATGTGACATAGAGGGTGCAGCCCTCCAGCCGCCAGTCCCCGAGGACCTTCGCGGC
>JAGDAW010000152.1 GCA_017959345.1 Lachnospiraceae bacterium
CGTGACGCCGGCGTGTCCGCGTCCGAGCTTTCGAAGGTGCTGCTGGTCGGTGGTTCCACCCGTATGATCTCCGCGCAGGAGAAGGTGAAGGCCCTGACCGGCCACGAGCCCTCCAAGACCCTGAACCCGGATGAGTGCGTCGCCATCGGCGCGGCCATCCAGGGCGGCAAGCTTTCCGGCGAAGCCGGCACCGGCGACATCCTGCTCCTGGACGTCACCCCGCTGTCCCTGTCCATCGAGACCATGGGCGGCATCGCGACGCGCCTGATCGAGCGGAACACCACCATCCCCACGAAGAAGAGCCAGATCTTCTCCACCGCCGCGGACAACCAGACCGCCGTGGATATCAATGTGGTGCAGGGCGAGCGCCAGTTCGCGCGTGACAACAAATCCCTCGGCCAGTTCCGTCTGGACGGCATCCCGCCGGCGCGGCGCGGCGTGCCGCAGATCGAAGTGACCTTCGATATCGACGCGAACGGCATCGTCAACGTCTCCGCGAAGGACCTCGGCACCGGCAAGGAACAGCACATCACGATCACCGCGGGCTCCAACATGTCCGAAGCGGACATCGACAAGGCCGTCCGTGAGGCGCAGGAATTCGAAGCGGCCGACCGTGCGAAGCGCGAAGGCGTGGATGCCAGGAACGACGCGGAAGCCGTCGTGAACCAGACCCGCCAGGCCCTGGACGAAGTCGGCGACAAGGTCGACGCGAACCTGAAGGCGACGGTCGAGAGCAGCATGAAGGAGCTGCAGGAATACATTGACAGTACGGACCCGCAGAACGTGACGCCGGACCAGACCGAGCAGCTGAAGGCGAAGAAGGAGTCCCTCCTGAACGCCGCGAACCAGCTGTTCGCGAAGATGTACGAGCAGGCGCAGGCCGCGAACCAGGGCGGCAGCCAGAACTTCGGCGGCGGCAGCTATACGGAGCCGAACTACGGCACCGAGAAGCCCGGCGACGACGTCGTGGACGGGGATTACAGGGAAGTATAAGGACCGGATGGGACGGCCCGCGTCCCGGGCATTCCCGTGAAAGCGCGGCGCCCCCTTCAGGGGCGCGGGACGCTGAACGGGCCGGGAAGCAGGGATCCCGGGCTGCCCGTCCATAAAAAAGCAGGGAGTGGCCGGCTTCAGGCTGGTCACTCCCTGGTTGTGAACAGGGAGAAGCATGGGGTTTGGGACCGGTGCGGACGGCGAATCCGCGGGTTCCGGGCCGCATCAGGAGCATAAGAGGCCGGTTTCGGCACGGGGTAAGACCTATGGCAGAAGAAAAACGCGATTATTACGAGGTGCTGGGCGTTGAGAAGACCGCGACGGACGCGGACCTGAAGAAAGCCTACAGGACACTCGCGAAAAAATATCATCCGGACGCGAACCCGGGCGACAAGGCGGCCGAAGCGAAGTTCAAGGAAGCCTCCGAAGCGTACGCCGTCCTTTCGGACCCGGAGAAGCGCAGGCAGTATGACACGTACGGCCACGCCGCGTTCGGGGAAGGCGGCGGTTCCGGCTTCTCCGGCTTCGATTTCGACGTCAACGACCTGTTCGGCGGCATGTTCGGCGACCTGTTCGGCGGCGGCGCGGCGGGTGGTTTTACCCGCGGCACGAGGAGCAGGACCGGCGCCATGCGCGGCGCCAATGTGCGGACACAGGTGCGCATTTCCTTTGACGAGATGGTGAAAGGGTGCGAAAAGAACATCACGATCACGTCGAAGGAGACCTGCACCACCTGCGGCGGCAGCGGCGCGCGGCCCGGGACTTCGAAGGAGAAGTGTACGACGTGCGGCGGCACCGGCCAGGTGACGTATACCCAGCAGTCGCTCTTCGGCATGATGCGGAACGTGCAGGCGTGCCCGGACTGCGGCGGGACGGGGCAGGTCATCAAGGACAAATGCCCGGACTGCCGGGGCACGGGGTACAGGGCCGAGCGGAAGACGCTGAAGGTCGCCATCCCCGCGGGCATCGAGACCGGGCAGGCGGTCCGGATCGCCGGGAAGGGCGAACCGGGCGTCAACGGCGGCGAGCGGGGCGACCTGCTTGTGGAAGTTATTGTGGCGAACTCGAACCGCTTCGAGCGGGACGGGGTGGACGTCTATACGGAAGAGAAGATTTCGTTCCCGACCGCGGCGCTCGGCGGCACCATTGTCGTGAAGACCGTGGACGGGGAAGTGGAGTACGATGTCAAAGCCGGCACGCAGTCCGGCACCCGGATCCGCCTCCGCAACAAGGGCATCCCGTACGTGCGGGACGCGTCCCAGCGCGGGGACCATTACCTGATCCTGACGGTGGAGACGCCGACGGTGCTGACCGGGAAACAGAAAGAAGCGCTGCAGGCCTATGCCGCCGCCATGGGGGAAGGGCCTTCACCGCACAAAAAGAAGGGAATCTTTAAGTAAAATGGGAAGATTCGCGGCAGTCGGCGGGGGGACGTACGAGGAAATGGACGTCCTGACCCGCCGCATCGCTGATTTAAGCGGGAAAGAACGGCCGAACGTGCTCTTTGTGGGCACGGCGCTGCAGGATTCCACGAACCCCCTGACGTCCTGCAGGAAATCCTTCAAGCGCGTGTGCCCCGGGTGCATCGTGAAGAAGCTCTCGATCATCCGGACCGTCTACACGGACGCGGAGATCGACGCGCTGCTTTCCTGGGCGGACGTCATTTTCGTGGGCGGCGGGAATACCGCCTACATGCTGGACGCGTGGCGCGCCAGGGGGCTGGACCGGAAGCTGAAGGCCGTCTTCGATTCGGACAGCGCGGTGCTGTCGGGCCTGTCCGCCGGCGCCATCTGCTGGTTTGAGAAAGGCTATACGGACAGCGAATCCTTCGAGGGGAAGGAGGACTGGTCCTACGCGGTGATCGAACCGGGCATCAACCTGTACCCGGCGTTTTTCTGCCCGCATTACGGCGACTGGGGCCGGCGCGGGTTCGATGACCGGGTGAAGGAGACGGGCCTGCCGGGCATCGCCCTGGAAGACGGCACCATGATGGTGTACGACCGGGGGCAGGTGTCCTTTTACCGCGCGGATGCGCACCGCCAGGCGTACCTGTTCACATCAGAAGGGCCGGACTTCAAAAAAAGCGTGTGGTAAGGGGCGCGCCCGGGCGCCGGGCGTTATGTGCGTTCGGCGGGAGTTTTCGGAAAACGGCGCTTTCCCCGGTGGCTTTATAGGCATTCCGCGAAAGTCGGCGCCGCCACGATGTGTACATAAATGTTACAGAATTGTTTCAGCCCGCCTTGACTTTTTTTATACGGTGTGCTATACTTTATGGACACCGGATCCGGAAAGGGGGACTTGCCGCCGGGGCAGGGACCGGACGCCGGGACAGGCCTGCGAAACGGCCTCTTTCCGGGTGGGTAGGCATGTTCCTTAACGTTCACCGCATCCGGAGGACAGGGTTTTGAAGAAATCTCAGCATCTGAAAAATGTGATTCTGAGAGCAGCGGCGCTGCTGGTTGCGTCGCTGCTTTTTGTGCGTTTATCCGGTGACATTTTCCGGGTACCCGCGTACGGGACCAGCAGCCTCTCGGAGCCCGCAGGGACCGAGGCGGAGATCGAGGCCGCCTTCC
The DNA here is from genome assembly GCA_017959345.1 of Lachnospiraceae bacterium. GTDB lineage: Bacteria > Bacillota > Clostridia > Lachnospirales > Lachnospiraceae > UBA1267. The sequence continues at coordinate 3,567 of JAGDAW010000152.1, forward strand.
CGGAGAGCTACTGGGCCGGGCTGAAGGCGCTGCTTGCGGCGCATCCGAACTGGCGCTTTGTCGCGTTCTATACGGGCCTCCAGTGGGCCGAGTGTTTTACGCTGCAGGGTGAGCTGTTCCCCGGGCGGAACCTGGTTTACGCCGGGAAGGGCGACGGGCTGTATTACCCGACTTCCTGGTATTCGACGGACATTCCCGGCTCTTACAGCTGGGCGAACAACGCCTGGTTCCGCTATGACAACGGCTACTGGTACCAGGCTTCGGAAGAGGCCATCGCCTACTGCATGGACCCCCGGAATTTCCTGACGGAAGAGCAGATCTTCCAGTTCATGGACGATACGTCCGCGTTCGGCGGGGAACTCGCGGAAGCCGCGGTGGACTACATTTTCTCTTCCATCCATAACGGGTACTGGAGCCGTTCGGGGGAGGAGTCGGACCTCTATTACGACGAGTGGGTCGACAACCCGGCCTACCTGGAATACCTGGCGCAGCATTCGTCCGAGGCGCCGACCGAGCCTACGGAACCTTCAGAGCCTACGGAGCCGACAGAGCCGACTGAGCCCACGGAGCCGACTGAACCGACAGAGCCCACTGAGCCTACAGAGCCCACGGAGCCCACAGAG
>JAGDAW010000153.1 GCA_017959345.1 Lachnospiraceae bacterium
GGAGGTCGGCGGGATCATTTACAGGATTTATGATACGTACGCGGTCCTGCTGAAATGCTACAGCGGCGACCGGGTGATCGAGCTTCCGGCCATGATCCGGACGTCCGCGGGCGCGGAAGTGCCGCTGACGATCGTCGCGGACACCGCGTTCGATACCTGCGACCACCTGCAGTACCTGAAGGTGCCGGAAGGCGTCACGACGATCCTGTTCAGGACGTTCCTGAACTGCCGGAACCTGAGGGAAGTGGTGCTGCCGGATACGCTGTTCAGTATCCAGGGCAATACGTTCGAGAACACCCCGGGCGTGACCGTCATCAGCCACGCGGGCACGTACGCGCACCAGGCGGCCATGAACCTGGGCATCCCGTGGCGGGAAGGCAGCGAGCTGAGCGCCGTCATCGAGTGACGGCGGGGCGCTATAAAGGCGGCGCCGGAGGAAGGCGGGGGAAAGCCCCCGCGCGACAGCCGGGACAGGCGAACCCACTCGGAAGGACCGCCTGCCGGCAAGATGCGAGACAGCCGGGGACAGGCGGATCCGTTCGGAAGGACCGCCTGCCGGCCGGGACGATATACGGGAAGGGCGGAGGCCCTTCCCGCACAAAACCGAAAGCGTTTTATGGGAGGGTTTGAATCCCTCCCTTCTGTGAGGTGCGGGTGAAGCGGGTCAGGATCGAACTGCCGGGCGCGGTAAAACTCATACTGGATACCCTGGGGGCAAACGGCGAGGAAGCCTATGCCGTCGGGGGCTGCGTGCGGGACGCGATCCTCGGGAGGAAACCGAACGACTGGGACATCACGACGTCCGCGGCGCCCGAAAAGGTGCGGGCCTGTTTCCGGCGCACCATCGCCACGGGCATCGAGCACGGCACGGTGACGGTGATGATCCGGGGCACCGGGTACGAGGTGACCACCTACCGCATCGACGGCGCGTACCGGGACCACCGGCACCCGGACCGCGTCACGTTTACGCCGGAGCTGTCGGAAGACCTGAGGCGGCGGGATTTTACCGTCAATGCCATGGCCTATAACCCGCAGGCCGGCCTCGTGGACCTGTTCCACGGCCGGGAAGACCTGGAACGGGGCGTCATCCGGGCGGTCGGGGACCCGGAAGCGCGGTTCTCGGAAGACGCGCTCCGCATCGTGCGCGCGGTCCGGTTCGCGGCCCAGCTGGGCTTCATCATCGACCGTGAGACGTACCGGGCGGCGGCGAAGCTTTCGCCGGAGGTCCGGCACATTTCCCGGGAACGGGTGCGGGAAGAGCTGATGAAGACGCTGACGTCCCCGTCCCCGGAGTATGCGGACCTCCTTTACGACATGGGGATCCTGCAGGATTTCTATCCGGAGTACGGCGCGTACCGCGCCTACCGGAAAGCGCTGATGAAGGCTGTCCCCCGGACGCGGACCGACCGCCTTTCGGCGTTCTTCATGATCCCGCCGGAATCGCTTGACGAAGAAAATATGTCCGTGCTCACCGGGACCGCGGACCGGGTCCTCGGCACGCTGAAGTTCGACAACGACACCCGCAGGAAGGTGCTCCAGGACCTCCGGTTTTCCGGGGAGACGCTGGAAGCGGACGGGGCAGCGCTCCGGATCCTCCTGTGGCGGTACGGGCCGGAGCGGATCAAAGAACTGGTCGCGTTCCACCGGTACGCGCGGTGTGCGGAGGCGGAGGCAGACCGCACGGAAGCCGCGGGGCAGGCCCGCTTAGAGGCGGAAGCAGGCCGCACGGAGGCCGCGGAACAGCCCTGTACGGAAGCGGAAAAAAGCCGTACCAAGCCCGTAGAACAGCCCCGTACAGAGACGGAGGCAGGCCACGCGGAAGCCGCGGGGCAGGCCCTGAAAGAACCGGATGGCTTCCCGCCCTACCGGGACATCCTCGATGAAATTTCGCGGATCCTGGAGACCGGCGAGTGCATCGGCCTGAAAGGGCTGGCGGTCGGCGGGAACGACCTGAAGGCACTGGGCTTCCCGGCCGGGAAGGCATTGGGACAGATCCTGGAGGCGCTGCTGATGCGGGTGCTCCGGGACCCCGGGGAGAATACCCGGGAGAAGCTGCTGCGGGCGGCGCAGGATCTCCGGAAAGGGGAGGGGGAACCGGGAACGTCATGAAAAGAATCGTTGTAAAAGTCGGCACATCCACCGTTTGCCACGCGAACGGCGCCATTAACTTAAAGAGACTGGACCAGTTCTGCCGGGTCATCGCGGACCTGAAGAACGAATCGTACCAGGTGGCGGTCGTGACGTCCGGCGCCATCGGCGTCGGCACGAACCGGCTGGGCCTCGCGCACCGGCCGAAGACCATCTCCTACCGCCAGGCCGCGGCGGCCATCGGGCAGGGCGAACTGATGTCGGTATACGACCGCTTCCTGAGCGACTACGGGTGCCTGAGCGCCCAGATCCTGCTGACGAAGAACATCACGGAAGACCCCGCGGGCAAGGAGAACGTCACGGCTACATTTGAAGCCCTGTTCGAGCAGCAGGTGGTCCCGATCGTGAACGAGAACGACTCCGTCGCGACGGAAGAGATCGTCTACGGCGACAATGACACCCTCTCCGCGGTGGTGGCCTCGCTGATCCGCGCGGACCTGCTGGTCATCCTTTCCGACATCGACGGGCTCTATGACAAAGACCCCACGCGCTATGATTCGGCGACCCTGATCCCCAGGGTGGACGACATCGACGCGCTGGACGTGTCCGCGGAGCTTTCGCACAGCGAATACGGCACCGGGGGCATGATCACGAAGCTTCACGCCGCGAAGATCGCCGTGGACCATGGGATCGACACGTTCCTGTGCTCCGGGCGGAATCCGGCCATCCTTTACGATATCGTGGAAAACGAAGCGAAAGGCACCAGATTTTCATCCGGAGGAAAGACATCATGAAAACACTAGAACTTGCGGCGCTGGCAAAGCAGGCGTCCCGCCAGGTCCGGACCCTTTCCGACGAAGTGCGGACAGGCGTCCTGAACCTGTTCGCGGAACAGCTGCTGTCGCGGAAGGCGGAGATCCTGGAAGCGAACGCGGAAGACCTCCGCGCGGCGGAAGAGAAC
>JAGDAW010000154.1 GCA_017959345.1 Lachnospiraceae bacterium
CCGCTGCCCGGCCGGATACGGAATCCTGTGAACGTTCAGCACAACGGACAGCGCGCAGGATCGGTTCCCCGATGCCGGATTCCCGATCATAGGCGGAGGATTAGGTGTTTTTCTTCATATACCGGCTCCGTGAGCCGGCGTATTCCATTTACGTGTTCTCTGACGGTACCGGTATCCCGATAAGCACATTTCACAAAGAGTTCGGAAAGTTGGTTAAAATGTTTGTTGATTATTGTCTCGGGATGCGCTATAATGAGGACGGAGGGAGAATGGACTCCCCCTATACACACGGCAGGGTCGCGCGCGGACAGGATGTGCGAACACGCCGCGCCTTTCCCTGTGATCACTGAAAGGAGCGTATAAGTATGAAGTATAACATTACCGGCAGAAATCTTGAAGTTACCGATGATCTTCGTTCGTATGTGGAGAAGAAGTTTTCCAAATTTTCGAACTACTTTTCGGAAGACACTGAGGTCTTCGTAACGCTCAGCAAAACCCGGGGAGATGAGAAAGTCGAGATCACCATCCCCATGAAGGGCACGACCATCCGCGCGGAGGAGACCTCCCCGGATATGTACGCCTCCATCGACATGCTGGAAGAAATCGTAGAACGCCAGCTGAGGAGAAACCGTAAGAAACTCATTGAACGCTACCAGAACGCGCCTTCCTTCTCCACGCTCTTCACGGAGGATTCAAGCGGCGAGGATGCCGAGGAAGATACCATCCGGATCGTTCGTTCGAAACGGTTTGCCATTAAACCCATGGATCCTGAGGAAGCCTGCTTCCAGATGGATATGCTCGGCCACAGTTTCTACGTTTTTTATAATGCAGAGACAGACCTCGTGAGCGTCGTCTATAAGAGAAAGGACGGCAATTACGGTTTGATAGAACCTGAGTATTGATCTCTCTGCACCCTGGAGGAGCGCCTTAAGCTCTTCCGACGGGGTCTGCGTACTTTGTCAGGCTCCCACAGGCCCGCGGTTTGCAGCGCGCTTTCCGGTTGAAGCCCTTTGCGGGCAGGACAGCGAAGCCGCCCGGACCGCGACCCGATCAGGAAACCTCCTGAGGCCCGTGATATCCCCCATGTGAGAGATCAGGTACCGAAAGAAGGCTTTTTCCTACAATTAAGGACGCCCCCCGGCCATTCCACAGCCGGGGGGCGTCCTGTATTCTGTTCTGTCCCGGCCGGACGGCTGCCCTGCCGGCGATGGCTGTTTCCCATCCGCTCCCGTTCTGCCGTTCTGCGGTCCCGGCAGCGGGCGGCACCGGTTCCGCGCTGCCCTTCAGGCTTTCCGGGACCGCCCCGGCTGCCTCGCGTCCGGGACAGGCACGGCGCCTGTTACTGGCATTTCTCCATCAGTTCCCGCATCAGCCCCACGTCCGAGATGGCGTCGAGGTTGTTCAGGAACAGGAAATCGGTCACGCCCTCGTTCCGGGCGAATTCGACGAAGCTGCCCATCATGGTCTTCCGGTAAGAACGGAAATCAATGATGATGACTTTCTCATAATGATCCGCCAGGAACGGCACGAATGCATTCCCGAAGGAATCCTTGATCACCATGATCTTCTTCCCGTTGTGGATTTCCGGGTTCTCGATGTAGCTGTAGGGATTATCCCCCCAGATAAAGCCGAGATATTTCAATGAATCGCTCGCAAACGACATGTTCCGAACGATTTTCCGGTCTCTCCACATCGTCTTCGAATCTTTTTCATAAAAAGACATTATATTGGTAGTGATCGGTATGTATGCAATGACCTCGTCCGGGTTCGCCTGGAGTGACAGACTGCCCTCTTCGCCCGATGTATAATAGCTGCCCAGGAAATGAGGCGTAACCTCCGTCTTGTACTCAGACAGCGCATGGGGCGTGATCCCGTTTTCCTCACAGAACTTCACGTACGCATAATACGCACCGAGCTGTGTCCAGTGATGGTCCGTCTTGAAGTAAATGTATTCGTTCCGGTGCGCATACAGCGTATCGTAAATATCGATCGTATGCACGTACGGATTGTTCTGAAGGGTCTTCCCGTAATAATACGACAGGGCTTTCCGCTCATCCATAAGCTTCCACTCGGCCTTCACGCTGTCGTCCAGGATGATGGCCGCATTGTTGGGAATCAGGAGCTCCATGACGTGGATATCCCCGTCGAACGCCTCTTCCACTTTCGCTACGAGTTCCGCGTATATATTTGCGCCGCCAAGGTTAAACCCATAGACACAGTAGCCCCTCAGGTCCAGGAAATTCACAAGCCCCGCCCGGATCGGGTTATGGGCGTAAAGGTCTTCCCCGTCCACGTATTCGTAGGGGTTCGTGGGCGTCGTGGGCTCCGTCGGAACGGGTTCCGTGGGCTGCCCCTCCGATGCGGAAGACGGGTCCCCGCTCATCCCCGGCTCCCCGGAAGACTTCGGCGGCCGGGTCTGCCGCTCAAAAGTCTCGAAAGTCTCGAGGTCCGGGATCTCATCCCCGTTCCCCTGGTAATGGATGGCGTCCTTCCGGATGCCGTACGCCATCTGGATGTTCTGGTTCGCGAGCACCAGCTGCTCCCGGAAGGGAAATGTGTCCGCGAACCACGTGCTGATCTGCTCCGTATAGCTGCCGTCCAGGAAAGACTCCAGCGAGAACTTGGGAAACTCATTCAGCGTGCGCTTCTCCAATGCGGACTCCTTCGGCCGCATCCCGAGCAGGAAACAGCCGATCACGAACCCCGCAAGCAGTACCAGCCCGAAGAGACCCGCGGTCAGCAGGTCAAACCGGTTTTTTACATTTTTCTCCTGTCTGTTGCTCATATCTGAATCCACCAGGCCTTTCGGTACGTTCCGACGCCGCGTCAGAACTGGAAATAAAGGAACGGGTTATAGCTGTCCCCGATCAGGGCGAGCAGGGAAAGCACCAGCAGCGCCGCGGGGGTCACGAGGTCCAGGATCCGGATCACCGTGAGCAGGCCCCGGTAGTGCTCCCGCTGCGCGAAGGACGTCAGCGTATCACGGATCCAGCGGCCAAGCGGGAAGACGGCGATCACCGCAAGCGCCAGGAAGAACACATAGTTCATGAAAACCGAGGACACCGTGATGGCATAAAGGTTATGCCCTACACCGAAGAGCGCCCGGAACACCTCCCCCAGCACACTGAAATCCGTGAACTTGAAGAGCGCCCAGCCCAGCATGACCACGAACAGCGTATAAATATGCCCGACGACCTTCGTCGCCGTGTTCTTCTCCAGGATCTTCGCGAGGAACAGCCGCTCCAGCACCAGGAAGACCAGGTAATAGACGCCCCAGAGCAGGTAGTTCCAGCTCGCGCCGTGCCAGATGCCCGTCAGCACCCAGACCACCGCCATGTTCAGCAGCGTGCGCGGAAGGCCCTTCCGGTTGCCGCCGAGCGGGATGTAGACGTAATCGCGGAAGAACGTGGACAGGGAAATGTGCCACCGGCGCCAGAACTGCTGCACGGTCGCCGCGATATAGGGATAATCGAAGTTCTCAAGGTAATGGAAGCCGACCATGCGGCCCATGCCGATGGCCATGTCCGAATACGCCGAAAAGTCCAGGTAAATCTGCAGGGTGTACGCGAGGAGCGCCAGCCACATCCCGGCCGTGGAGACGCCGGAGACCGCCGTCAGGGTGAGTTCCGGGACGAGGGTGTCAAAGAGGGCCGCGCACCCATTTGCCAGGATCGCCTTCTTCGCGAGGCCGACGGCAAACCGCCGCACGCCATACGCAAGGTCCTCCGCGTCCACGCTGCGGTGGTCGATCTCTTCCGCCACCGTCTGATAGCGGACGATCGGTCCCGCGATGCACTGGTGGAACAGCGAACAGTACAGCAGCACCTTCCAGTACTTCTCCTGCGCTTCCACTTCCCCGCGGTAGACGTCCGCCACATAGGAGATCAGCTGGAACGTATAGAACGAAATCCCGATGGGCAGCACGATCTGGGGGACCGCCGCCGGGAACCCGGTCAGCAGGTTCAGGTTCGTCAGGAAGAACGTGGTATATTTGAAGATGAACAGCAGAAGGAGCAGCACCACGCACTCCAGGACCAGCCACCGTTTCTTCATGGTCCGGAATTCGGACCGCTGGATCTGCCGCGCCGTATAGAAACTGACAAACGCTTCCGAAAGGAGGAGCAGCAGGTACCTGGGCCCGCCCCACGCATAGAAAATCAGGGAAAAAACGAGGAGGCTGATGTTCTTCGCTTTCGTCCCCGGCATCAGGGAATAGACGATCATCTGGATGGCGAGGAACGCGAATACAAACAGAAGGCTGGAAAAAACCATAAGGATTGCTCCGATTGCCGAACAGGCAAATGTGTGCCCGGTCACGGGCCTTCGTACGAAAGCGCCGGAAACCGGGGCATGGACCGCGGACACCGGGCCGGTCCTCCATGAGGATCACGCCGGAAAAAGCCCGGAACGTCTGCCGTCCTGCAAACCATCCGGGAAACTTCCGATATATTTTATACGAAAAGACCCGTCCCGTCAAGCGGAATCTTAGGAAGCGGCGCAGGAACGCCGCATCTTTCCGGGTCTGTGCGAAAAAAAGACCCCCTCCCGCGCATTCTGCCGGAATGCGTCCGGAGAGGGTCCTTTTCGCCTTATATGCTTCTCTTAGTAAAGCCTTCTGACACAGATGATGGGCAGCTCATAAATGCTCCTGAACTCCGCGGTCTTGTTCCGCGACGGTTCATGCACCATGATGCCGTTCCCGTAGTAGATGCCTACATGGCCGTTGTAGCAGACCATGTCGCCGGGCTGGATGGCCGAAAGCGGGACCTCATACCCGACCCGTCTCAGCGAACTGGAATCATACCCGTGAAGGTCCGCGGTATGCTGGTCCAGGAGGCCGAACGCGGCGTAGATCTGCTGGCAGAAACCGGAACAGTCCGCGCCGTACTGGAGCGACGCGCCGCCCCACACATACGGCAGCCAGCCGATAAATGTGGTGGCAAAGTTCGCGATCTGCTCGCCGAGCGTCAGCACCTTCTGCTGGGCCTGCTGTTCCTTGATCCGCTTCTCGACCGCCTCCGCGATCTGGCGCTGGAACTCCTCATCCGAAGTCTCCGACACATCCACCAGGCGTTCGCGGGTCAGGCGCACATTCTGCATGTCCTTCTCGCACTGGCGGTAGGTCTCGCCCATCTCGAACTCCGCGGCTACGTCCATAATCGACTGGTAAAGCTCCAGCATGTAGGACAGGACGGAGTACATATTCAGGTAGGACTCTTCCTCTTCCGCGTTCGGGAACGCGTAGGTCAGGCAGTAACGGATATTGGACGCGTTCGATTTCAGGTTCTCCAGCGTCGAAGCATCCAGTTTCGAGGTGTCTTCCGTGATGTCGAAGGTATCCGGGAGCTTCGCGGAGATCTTGTAGGACTCATACAGCGCATTAAAGAAATCCACCGCGTCTTCATCGAACAGGATATACTTCGCGAACGCGTAGCCGGACACGCCGTTCGTCTTCACTTTATACCAGAGGTTCCCGTTCACCACGCGCTCCCCGACGACCCAGATCTCCGACTGGGAATACGCCTTCGCGACGACGTCCGCGAGCGTCGTGGGCGCTTCACGGATGTTCAGGTTCCCCTCCGTGCAGACCACGCCGATGCGGGAGCTCCGGTAAAGCAGCTCGTCCGTGGTGCCCTCCTGGTTCCCGGATTCCGACGGGTCCGCCCCGTTGATGTCGATGATGGGCGCAAGCGCGTCTGCGATGGACTGCGCCGCATCCTCGTTCCGGTTAAAAAACTGCGCAAGGGAAAGCGACGCCCCGGCATACGCGCTCCGCTGGTCCATACTCTTATTCTCGTTCGGATCCGCGAAGGCGGGCATGGAACTCACGAGCAGCGCTACTGACAATAGAATACATACGGTTTTTCTGAAAGGTGTCTTATTCATAATGATCCTTTTCGATCATGACAGGCATGCCTTTCGGACAGCCGGCAATAATCCTGCGTGTTCGGGACCCGGTCGGTCTTTCGGACGGGATCCGGTACGGGGGAACATACCCCTAATCACGCAGGAAGACCCGGTGAGCATAAACGCCCCGGGTACCTGCATCCTGCGATCAGGGTCTCTTAATAAAGTCTGCGCACACTGATAATGGGCAGTACGTACAGGGAGCCGTATTCACAGAACCGGTTAATGTTCGGCTCATGTACGATCATCTGGTTGCCGAAGTAGATGGCCACATGGCCTTTGTAGCAGACGACGTCGCCGGGCTGGATCTGGTCCAGCGGGACTTCGTAGCCGAGGTACGGGAAGTTATAGGAACAATACCCGTGGTAGTTCGCGTACGTCTGGTCCAGCAGCCCGAAGGAGGCCATGATCTGTCCGACAAATCCCGAACAGTCGGCGCCCGTTTCAAGGCTCGCGCCGCCCCAGATGTACGGCAGCCAGCCGACAAATGAAGCTGCCCGGTCCGCGATCGCGCGGCCCAGCGTTCCCGCGGCTTCCGCCCTGGCGATGTCCAGTGCGCTCTGCTGCGCGTTCTGCGCCGCTTCCCGCGCCTGCCGTTCCGCTTCTTCCGCCTGCCTGCGGGCTTCCTCCGCCTGGCGCGCGGCCTCTTCGGCCTGGCGTGCGGCTTCCTCCGCCTGCCTGCGGGCTTCTTCCTGACGCGCGGCTTCCTCCGCCTGTCTGCGGGCTTCTTCTTCCTGACGCGCGGCTTCTTCCGCCTGCCTGCGGGCCTCTTCCTGACGCGCGGCTTCCTCCGCCTGTCTGCGGGCTTCTTCTTCCTGACGGGAG
>JAGDAW010000022.1 GCA_017959345.1 Lachnospiraceae bacterium
AGGTACGGGAAGACCGGCCGGATCAGCCGTGCCGGGACTTCCTGCCCGAACCCGAAAGCCAGGATCTCCCGGTCCTGGACGGTATATTCATTGTTGTCGTTCCAGATGCTGCGGATGCCGTATGACACGAGGTGTTCCTTCACGCAGCATTTCCAGAATTCATACGCCCCGGGGTTCGTGAAATCAAGCAGGCTCGCGAATCCGCCCCAGAAGGGGAAGAGGGCGGGCTTCCGGTCCCGGTCGTACAGGAACCAGCCGTGTTCCGCGATCCGGGGATACAGGGGGTGGTCCGTCAGGAACGCCGGCTTGACGTTCGCGACCAGTTCCGCCCCATGGGCCCGGAAATGTGCCGACAGCCCCGCGGGGTCCGGGATCTTCTCCCGGTTCCAGTGGAACACGCAGCGCTTCTCCCCGATGGAGGTGTAACCGCTGGACAGGTAAAACCCGCCGGGTCTGATCCCGCAGCCGTCACATTGTTCCAGGAAGCCCCGGAGCCTCCGGTCCGCGTCCGGCGCGTCCGTGTAGTCCATGGTGCTGCCGCAGTAGCGGAACGCCCATTCGGGTACGGGCGCCGCGGTCCCGGTGAGCCGGGAGAAGCGCCGGATGATCTCCCGGACAGAGCCTGTGAACAGATAGAAGACCAGGTTTTCTTCTTCAAACCGGGCGGAGTTGAAGGGTTCGAAATAGTTGTCGTGTTCCTCCCCGAAATTGAACCGCCCGAGGCTGTGCGTATCATAGAACAGGCCGTAGGAGCCTGCCGCGTGGGCGCAGATATAAAACGGGAAATATTTGTAAAGTGGGTCGCTGCATTCCGCGCGGAACCCCATGGCGTCCCCGGCACCGAGGACGAAGCTCCGTCCGGTTTTGTTGACGTGGCCGCATTTGTCCCCCAGACCGAAGATCCGCTGGTCCGGGAAGCGGTCCGTAAAATGCGCGGACCCGTCCCCCAGTTCATGGGCGAAATTATACGCGAGGCCGCCCCGGTCCCGGTAAAGCAAGCCCCGTTCGTTCTCTGCCGTAATCCTGAAGTTCAGGAGCTCCACCGTAAAGCGCACCCCGTCCAGGGTGAACCGCACGGTCCCGCCTTCTTCCGTGACTTCCGGGCAGGCCGGTTCCAGGCCTTCCACGGAAAGGCGGTCCCGGCCGGACACCGGGCAGGAGACCCCGTCCGGGCAGATATGGTAGCCGGGCAGGAGGCGTTCCCCGTCACGGAGCAGCGCGACCCGCAGCATATGGCGGAAGAAATCGATGCGCATGAGGATGCGGCCGGAGCGGTAGGTCCGGTAAGAGGGGGAGACGGTTTCCGGAGTGAAGAGATGCCGGTATTTCATAAAAGGCCTTTCTGCTCCGGAACGCCGATGGTTCGCCTGGGCGCCGTGCAGAAGCGCGGGTGGTCCCGGAGCATTCTTAGTATATCACCCGTGAGGGGGCTGCTCAAGAGGGAGTTGCTGAACTGCACACGGCACCAATCATTCAACGGGGGCCTTTCCTCTTTCCGGCGTGTCCCCCGGAGGAAGGACAGCAAGGACTCTGAAGAGGTCGTCGGAGAGGACGATGTCAAACTGCCCGCCGGCATCTTCCGTAATCTTCCGCATGATCGAAATACCGAGACCGTGGTGCAGTTCGGTCTTCCGGCTCAGGAAAGAACGTTTCTTCATCTCGGGCGGGATACCCAGGAGCGGATTCTCACAGATGATCATCAGCCCTGCCGGATTATAAGAAAACTGCAGGTCGATATACCGCCCCCCGGCTGTCCGCTTCTGGCTTTCAGCGCTTCGGATGCATTATCGAGCATGTTGGAGATCAGCGAGCAGAAAGCGGCATCGGACAGGTTCAGCCCGCCGGTATAGTGCAGGTTCGATCCCCGGAATTCGATACCCTCACGCCGGAATCGGGACACTTTCACGGATAAAACGGAATCCAGCGCGACATTTCCCGAACTGTACTGCGGAACCAGCTGCGCCTCCATTTTCTCAAAGAAACCGGGTTTGCTCTGCAGTTCACCGGCATCGATCATCTCCCGGATGTCCCGGACGTAAGCGTTCATGTCATGACGCAGTCTCTGCATGGAGACATATAACTCTTTCAGCTCTTCGGACTGGGCGCCGGATTCCCTTAAGAGTTCTTCCCGGTAGCGGTACTCCTGTTCCCTGCGTACGTATCCCGTGACGAATTCCTGGACAAAAATGCTCAGGACGGCAATCGAGAGCGAGATCAGGCAGCCGGTCAGGACCAGGGGATGGGAAATGTGCAGTTCGTTTCCCAGCGCGAAAAAGATTTCACCCAGGAATACGCACATCAGGACAATGACCAGTAAGAAATAGGACGGGGTCATGCGGTGCGCGCTTTTACGGAAGACTTTCACCAGGACAAAGAGAACGATACCCAGAAGCAGGGCCGTGGACAGGGTAAAAAGGACCCGGTTCAGGGTATGCTGCATCAGGACGTTCATTTCCGGTCCGAGAATGTAATATGCAGCCTGGTCAGACAGGGCGATCAGGCACCTGTTCACAGAAACCAGGACCAGCAGCCAGAAGATTTTCTGGAAGATGCGCCCGTCCAGGAAGAACAGCGTATACAGTACGATAAACGCAAAGATCCAGATGTCCCATTCCGGCATCGGAAAGACAAGCCAGGAAGACATGGCGGCTGCAGTCAGCAGGCCGCACAACGCAAAGAGCCATGCGGCGGCCTTTTTCCCGGGCGGTGTAAGCATGGCTGTCATAAACCAGGTGAACAGAAAACCCTGGTAAAGATTCAGGAGCAGTTCGTAAATCGTCCAGGTCATTGTATCTGCAGTCCTTTTTTATGGTCAATCATCCTGTTCAGGAACGCATTGCGGTAGTTTTTCCCGATGCTGAATTCATCGCTGCAGTATCTTAACGTGACGGTCCGGAGATCATATCTTAAAACATAATTCAGGTTCAGTATGATGCTCCGGTGGCATTGCGCAAACTCTTTTGAAAGGCTGTTTTCCAGAAGGCCGGAAAAAGAGACCGATGACAGGTTGATCTCCTGGACACTCCCGTCGGTGAGATGGACGATGCCCTGGTGTCTCCGGGTCTGGGCCTCGATGTACAGGATCCGGTCGAATTCTATAACCAGTTCCTGTCCGTTCCCGGGAAAGATGGCCGCGTGTGATCCTTTTTTTGAAGGAGAGCGGTAAACGTAGTCCAGAACCTTAAATGCCCTGGCTTCACGAATGGGTTTTACCAGGTAATGCAGTGCAAAAATATCGAAAGCATGGTCCCAGTATTCCGCGCTGTTCGTCGTGAAGACGATGTTCGCATTCGGATTTGACCGGTGGATCTTCTCTGCAAGCCTGAAGCCCGCATTATAGCTGTCCGGGGTCATGATATCCAGAAAGAACAGGTCCGCGAATTGGAT
>JAGDAW010000155.1 GCA_017959345.1 Lachnospiraceae bacterium
CGAAACCGGCTCCGAAGGGGTAATACCCGGATACGCTCCAGTAAAAAAGCACATGAGCATTTCTGGAATCCCCTCTCACCGATCTGCAATGGACACTCCCGCGCATCGCACAGTATACTCTGTAAAAAAGGAGGTAACGACACATGAAAAAACACACATTTTCCATCCTTGCGCTCCTGCTCGCGGCCGCGTTTCTCCTGGCCTCCTGCGGCGGCCCAAAAACCCCCGCAAAACCAAAGAAGACGCATAATCCGGACACGCTCGTCGTAGACGGCTCCGACCCGGTCCAGTATCTCGCCCACAATTTCGTGGACGGGAAATGTGAATACTGCGACGCGACGTCCACCTTCCGCCACGTACCGCTCGCCAAATCCCCCGAAATCCTGCTCACGAAGCAGCCCGAGGACAAGCGCGGCACGCTGGAAGAGGTATGGTACTCCACCCGGGCCTACGGGGTGGAAGCCCGCTATCCGGACGAAGGGGAGATGCACATCCTGAAGCGCGCCTACGTCTATCTGCCGGCAGGGTATGATCCGGAGGACAAATCCAAAAAGTACAACGTCCTGTACATGATGCACGGGAGCGGCCAGAACGAGGGGTACTGGTTCAAACAGTTCTCCTTCGAGAATGACGACAGCGCGTACGTCATGGGCTACGGCACGGACAATATGATCGACTATATGGTGGCAAACGGGCTCTGCGAAGACATCATTTTCGTGGCGCCGACGAGCACCTCGTACTATGCGGACGGGGACACCTTCGATCCGGCGACGAAACCCTATTCCGGAAAGATCGATCCGGCCTACGCGGGCATTGACAAGGCGGTCCCGCATACGGAGAGCGGCGGCGACTTCGCGAGGGAGTTCCGCGAGGACCTGATGCCGTTCATCGCGGAGCACTACAACACCTACGCGGCCTCGGGCTCGGCGGAGGACCTGATCGCGGCGCGCGACCACCACGGCTTCGTGGGGCAGTCCGCCGGCGGAAGCGTTTCCTACCAGATCGCGAAGGAAGATTTCGCGTACGTCTCCTATTACGGGACCCTTTCCCCCGCGCCCGGCGGCGGTGATTTCGTGGACGTGTTCAATGAGAAATACAAAGGGACCTACGACGTCAATTACTGGTATTTCGGCTTCGGTTCCACGGAACAGAGCACCCATGACGCGCAGCTGCAGGCGTATCTGACGATCAAAGCCGGCCTCGGCCTGAAGTCGGGGAGCGACATTAAGAACGGGGAGCGCTGCGAATGGATCTTCACCAACGGCACCGCGCACAACTACGCAACCTGGATCACCAGTGTGTATAACCTGCTGACCGTATTCTTTAAGCGCTGATCCGCCGGCCCTGTCCGGGGATCAGACGGCTTCCCGCATCGGTATGTTCCGTACCGGGACGGGAGCCTTTCCGGGACCTGCCTCAATATCCGGGCAGGTCCTTTTTCTGTTCAAAAAGCCCTTGTCAATCGAACAAATGTTTGGTATAATCGGCCGTAACAGACAGGACAGACAGGGATGGCCGGGGCAGCGGCTGAATGAACGGAGCGGAAGATGTATCCAACGACCCATAAAAAACCAGCGGATACATTTTCCTTCGACCGGCTTGAACGGCTCTGGGCGCGGTATCCGCAGTACCACGAGGCCGCGCCTTTTACCACGATGGAGAAACTGCTCCCGGAGCATGAGTCCTGGCAGAAGGATTTCGATGAAGAGATGCGGGCGGAATATGCGGCCGGGCAGTTTGACCGCTTCCTGGTCCCGCTCTCCTGGTCGGACCTTCCTTACCGGTATGCGGCTATGGAACGGATCCGGGCCGCCGGGCCGCTCGCGCCGAACCCTTACGTGAAAGCCTTTATGGAGCAGTTTGAATGGCTGGATACGGACCGGAAGGCGGGGTTCCTGTTCCCGGAGTGCTTTTCGCCGCAGTTCTTTGTGATCATGGAAGCCTGCCGGCGGGCGGAATCCGTCCGCCCGGTCAGGAACCTGTTCCCGGATGAGGGGAAGGCGCATTACCTTGCCGTATTCGACAAGCAGGACATGGACGACGTCCTCCTGATGTATCACCTTCTTTACACGAATGCGTCGGAAGAAGTGTACGGCGGATATTCCCTGTATGAGGATTCATTTTCGTGGTACCAGACCCATCTGTGCGCGGACGGGGCGGTGCTCCGGTCGCCGTACCTGCCGGACCGCATCGCGAAATACCAGGGGAACCTTCCGTGGCATTTTCATCCGGTGAAGACGGTCCGCGTCCGGAGAAACATTTCCCATATCCTGGCGTGCGGGTACTTTTCTTCCGAACTGGAATTCTTCCGGAACCTGACAGAGGTCGTCATGCCTTTTTTCCAGTGGTGGTATGAGGACCTGTTCCTGTATGAGGAGAAGGACGGCCTCAGGACCGACTGGCGGATGGAACGGACGCGGATCCGGACGCGCCTGACGGCGGAGGGCATCATCCGGCCGAAGTGGAAGCATGAGCTGTCGCTGTTCCGGGCGGTGATCGGGACCTATCCGGATACGCTGTACCAGTACCGCCCGGCGTGGCTCGGGCGGCAGAGCCTGGACCTGTATATCCCGTCGCTCAGGACGGCGGTCGAATACCAGGGGGTCCAGCATTATTTCCCCGTGGATTTCTTCGGCGGGGAGGAGGCGCTCTCGCAGAGGCAGGGGCTGGACCGGCAGAAGCGGGAAATGTGTGAGGCGCATGGCGTCCGGCTGGTCGAGTGGCCGTATGATCTTGAACCGGATGCGGAGAGCGTCAGGAGGATGCTGGCGGGAACGGGATAATCGCTGTTTTTCATTTTGGGCGTATTGACAAAAAACCGATGCTGAAGTAAGCTGAAAAAAGAAAAAAGACGGGGCATGCTGCATATGTGTTCGGATTGGCATATACGGCCGTGATGCAGCGGGTCCGCCGTTTTGGGTCTGATAGGAGATTACCATGAAAAAAAACGGATTCTTGTTTGTGCTTCTGCTGGCGGTGATGGCATTTGCGGGGGTATGGGCGTTCGGAACGGAAGCGCATGCCGAAGGCAGCGTTGCGATTAATGAGGAAAGCTTTCCGGATGACATCTTCCGTGATTTTATTGCCCAGTATGATACGGATGGTGACGGTGTACTGAACGAAACCGAGCTGGACGGGGTCATAGATATAGACTGCAGTTCCATGAACATCGCGGATCTGAGCGGGATCCGGTATTTCCAGTCTCTGAGGTATCTGAACTGCAGTGAAAACCAGCTGACTGCGTTGGACATACGCGAGAACACGGCTTTAAGGCACCTTGATTGTATGAACAACCAGATCGGGGCGTTGGATGTGTCTCAGAATACCGCACTGACTCTTTTATACTGCAACGGTAATCAGCTGGATGCCTTAGATGTGAGCAATAACACCGCTTTAGACACCTTTTTCTGTTTCTCCAATTCATTGAAATCTCTTGATGTGACCCGGAACACCGCATTGACATTTCTGGAATGCGGCGAAAATCAGCTGACGGCACTGGACGTGAGCCGGAATACGATACTCAGATACCTTTGTTGTGAAGAAAATCAGCTGACGGCTCTGGATGTGAGTCGGAATACGGTGCTGTACCAGCTCTTCTGCCCTGAGAATTCGCTGACGTCTTTGGACCTGTCCCACAACAGTGAACTATGGGATCTAAACTGTGATGATAACCAGCTGACATTTCTGGATTTAAGCGCAAATCCGGCGCTGTACTGTCTATCCATTAGCAATAACCGGTTGACATCATTGGATGTGAACAATAATACCCTGTTGGAATACCTGTATTGTTTTTCAAACCAGCTTACGGAGCTTAACATTTCCAGGAACCCGGCCCTGGTGTGTCTGGAATGCGGCAATAACCAGCTGACATCCCTGGATATCCGCAATAGTACGGCTTTGGAAATTCTCTTCTGTAGCGGCAACCAGATCCCCTGTCTGGATATAAGAACGGTCCCTGCCATTCTGGATACGGTTCAGAATGGTGAAAAAACCGATTGTGGGACCTATTTCTATTACAAATCCCAGGAAGGAGAATTTTCAGTTGACAGAAGCACGGTACTCGTGACTTCTGACGTGACATATACGGTTTCCTATGACGCAAACGGCGGTACGGGGACGCCATCCTCCCAGGTGAAGACAGAAGATGTCCCGCTGGTCTTAAGCACCATCCGGCCGTCCAGGAGTTTTACGATATACTATAACGCGAACGAAGGCAGTGTTTCCCCGGCGAGCAGCAGCGTCAGCTGCGTCTTTTTGAACTGGAATACTTCAAAAGACGGTACAGGAACCGCGTATGCTCCGGGCGGCAGTTATATCGCGAACGAAGACGTCACGCTTTATGCCCAATGGGAAAACCCTGCCGCAGGGGCGCTTGCGGTACCTGTCCGGAACGGTTACCTGTTTGTAGGGTGGTTTACATCCGCCGAGGATGGGGAGCAGGTGACCGGCACAACCATGATCTCGGGCAGCCTGACGGTTTATGCGCATTGGGAGAATATCTATAACCTCGGGGATGAGACGTACTCTTTCAGCAATTATACGGATTCCGACTCCGATGGGCACTGCTTCGGCATGTCCGTTACAAGCGCGGCGTATTATAACGGTTTCCTGGATATCGGGATCATAGGGGGAAATGCGAATACGTCGCTGTACAGCCTTGGTGAAACGGAAAGAGTCAAAAGACCGATCTGCTATTACCAGAAGGCGCAGGGCAGTTATTCGAGAAATGCGATCGTCGCAGGCGGGTCGTTCTATAAGACCGGCATCTACGACGTGGACACCGACTGGCAGGCGGTCGTAGATTATGTGAAGGGTCATGATTTTGACCATAAGGGGATGCTCCAGCTTGCCATCAGGACCCGGACCGGGGGCGGGCATGCGATCAATTTCCTGCGTTATGAGCGCGTGAACGGCGAGGACCGGATCTACGCCTATGACAACAACTTCCCGACGACGGAAGTATATTTTTACAGGAATTCCGAAGGATATGTGATGGAAGCACCTGTACAGACCTTTTCCGGGGCCATTGACTGTATTGCGCTGCGGGATATCCGGCTTTATTTCAGCAGTGTCAAGGCTTTTGACGAGACGCACGTGCTCTATATGGATAAGGATGCTGCAACGGTCCGGGGATACAGCTATTCGTTTATGGAGAACGGCGCTTCCGGAACAGACTATGTGATGTATGAAATTCCCGCGGGTACGTCCCAGGTTATTATCATTCCGAGCAGGGATTATGCCGATATCATCTATATGGATACGGAATACAGCTTTGGAACGATAGCGGACGGGACTTATGGGGTTCTGACGTTGTCTTCTGTCGATGAATACGGAACAGGAGGGGAGGCGAGTTTTCAGATCTATCAGACTGCGGGCTGGCAGAAAACGGACGGGAAGTGGTATTACTATGGGGAAGACGGCAGTCTAACGACCGGATGGAAGAAGATCGGCGGGAAATGGTACTATTTTGATCCTGAAGGTGCCATGCAGACAGGCTGGCTGCTGGACGGCGGGAAATGGTTCTACCTGGATGCCGGCGGTTCGATGGCAACCGGCTGGCGCCGGATCGGCAGCTGGTGGTATTACCTCGACGTCAACGGCGCCATGGCAACCGGGTGGAAGGAGATCGCTGGGAAATGGTACTACTTTACAGCGAACGGTACGCTGGCTGTGGGCTGGCAGCAGATCAACGGCAAATGGTACTACATGAAGGATAACGGGGATATGCTCATTGGCTGGCTTCAGATTGACAGCAGATGGTATTATCTGAAAGATTCCGGAGTCATGGCGACAGGCTGGCAGAAAATCTCCGACAAATGGTATTATTTTAACCGGTACGGCGAGATGGGCACCGGGTGGAAAACCATTGATGGGAATACGTATTTCTTCAAAGCGTCCGGCGAGATGGCAGCCAGCGAGTGGTGTCAGGGTTACTGGCTGAACAGCAGCGGTACCTGGACATATCCATATAAAGCCTCCTGGAAGAAGGACGACACCGGCTGGCGGTTTGCGGATACCGGCGGATGGTATGCGAAGAACACGACTGTCCGCATAGACGGGAAAACCTATACGTTTGACGCCCGGGGATATTGGGTGGAATAAACGCGTGGTTTCGGACATCTACTTCAATCCGGTTCCCTATGTCGAGAGCGAAGGGGCAGCACTCCATATCTCCATTGCCGGTTTCGTATTCTATGTTCTTGCAATGATCGGGACGGTCATCGCGGGATTCGGCGATAAGCTGACAAAGGAATAATGACGGTACAGTTTCAAAAGAGCGGCGGGCATGAGTGCCCGCCGTCTTGGTTTTATGGCTTAAAACCCGCGAAAGTGCGTACGAACCATCGAGGCCATCCTTCCGGGGGACCTCTTTTCTGTTGCAAATCATTCGTCAGACCTATATAATGATCTTAAATAAGTGTGATTGGTGATGGCTTGTGATGCCCCGCCGGATGCCTGCGGCGCCCGGGAAACGGGGATGGAAGCGGCCGGGCTCTTCCCGTGCACATCGCTTAGGATACGGAATCCGGATTGGAGGAGAAACGTAAGATGAAAAGAATCCTATTGCTGTTCCTGGTGCTGGTCATTACGACATTTGCCGCCCGGGGGATCCTGCAGGATCCTTTCCCGGAATCGGAGACCGTTCCGGAAAGTACAGAAAATGTCCCGGTGATCGAGGCAGGGATCGAGAGCATCAGCAAGTACGGGAACATTGTCCTGACCGTGGGGCCGGCGTCCCTGCAGGCGCTCGGCTACGAACCGGCGGACGTGCTGACGGTCCGGATCGGGGAGGCTGAGATCGAGATGCCTGTGGGAACCGCCTATTCCGACGTGGACAGCGGCGAACCGGTGTGCGTCTTCCGGGAGGACCCGGAAGGCGGCAGGGGGTATGTGATCCTGGCAGTCAACGCCGGGAACCTGGCGACTGCCCTGAAGGTCGCCGGGATCCGCAGCATCGAAGAGGCCCCGGGCTATGAGATCGTCTGGGCGGAGGGATACGGTCCCGATACCGCGGTGACATTGTCCCTGGCGGAGAAACAGGGGTATGCGGAAGAATACCTAATGCACCAGCTTGCGGGCATCCGGACCAACCGGCGGGAAGACTACGCCCATCTTACCGATGCCGAATACGCGAATTTCCGGGCGGTCAGCACCACCGGGATGGGAAAGGGGACGCTGTACCGTTCTTCCTCCCCGGTGAATCCGGCGCTGAACCGGAACCGGGAAGCGGACGCGCAGATTCTGGCAAACGGGATACGGGCGATCGTCAATCTGGCGGACGGGGAAGGGACCATGAAGGCTTATGCGGACTACAGCCAGACCGCTTACGCGGACTGTACAGTAGCCGCCCTGGACATGAAGATCGATTTCCAGGCGGAGGATTTCCGGGAGAAGCTTGCGGAAGGGCTCCGCTTCCTGGCGGAACAGGAAGGTCCGTACCTGATCCACTGCAATGAGGGGAAGGACCGCACCGGGTTCGTCGCCGGGGTCCTCGAATGCCTGATGGGGGCGGACGCGGATGAGATCGTGCGGGACTATATGTTGACGTACACTTGCTATTATGGGATTGAGCCGGATTCGCCCCAGTATGGGCAGATCGCGGAGAGCAATATCAAGGCTTCCCTGGCCCGGGCTTTCGGGATCAGGGCGATCGATGACGGGGAGGTCCGCCTTTCCGACTGTGCGCATGCGTATCTCGGTGGACTGGGATTGACGGACGATGAAATCGCCCGGCTGAAGGCACATCTCAGCCGGGACTGCAGTCAGGAAATCGCGTCCGAATGAATGCGGGCGGCATCGATGGCCAGGCGTTAGAATGGAAACGTCGGACACCGGTATTCCCACGGCGCAGACGGCATGGGCAGACGGGAAGAAGATCTCATAAACGGCATCCGGGCTGTATACATTTTTCGCTTGACAACACACGTCCCATGGGTATAAAATGTGCTTTCAGTGACAGGCGATGAGGGTGCACACTAAGCCCCTGTTTCATGACCAGAGAAGGAGAGCCGGAGGCTGGAAGCTTTCCACATGTTCAGCAGGCGGTGAAATTC
>JAGDAW010000156.1 GCA_017959345.1 Lachnospiraceae bacterium
ACACGTACACATTTGTCACGACGGACGGGACGGATACCTATACGTACGTGATCAGCGTCATGGGTTATGTGTACAAGATCATCGGGTCGAGCTCCAGCGAGACCATGGTGAACCTGGCGAAGGCCGCGTACCTGTACCACAGGGCCGCGAAGGCGTATTTCGATTAACCGGAAAATGTGTCCGCCCCGGACGAAACGCAGACGCGTTTCTCCCGGAAGACGCAAGGATGAGGAAGCCGCATCGGAATGAGGCGGCTTCCCGTGGGGAGGGAGTGCACCCGAACTGCACTCCCTTTTTACGAGAACACTGCTGCGCCGGCGCCGCCGGATGGAACAGTGTCCTCGTAAGAAGAACAAACAGAAGGAACGGTTCTGAAACCATGATGGATTTTTTACGGGATAATTCCAAATACCTGGCGATCCTGGTCGGGATCGCCGCCACCTACCCGCTGATGTGGCGGATGCGACGGAAGGCCGGCACGGAGTCCTGGCTGCAGGTGCTATTGATGTGCATAGGGTTTTCCGCCTTTTCGCTGCTCGGCACCATTGCCATGGCCAATATAGAGTTCCTCCTCCGGGGGGAAACGCTGAGCTTCGGCGCGGTCAGCGTCTCCGGCGTCTACCTGGTTACGCCGCCCATCCTGCTGCTGCTCTGCAAGGTCATGAAGAAGGATCCGAAGGACATTTTTGACCTGTTTGCGGTCTATGTGCTGCCGACCCTGTTCCTGATGCGGATCAACTGCATCCTTTCGGGCTGCTGCCTGGGGAAACGGATCGGGGACAGCGCGTTCCGGTGGCCGGTCCGGGAACTGGAGATGGTGTTCTACGCCGTCTTCCTGGTATACCTGCTCCGCCGCGGGAAGGAGCCGGAAGCCCGGGGGAAGCTTTTCCCCCTGTTGATGGTTTCGTACGGGGTGTTCCGCTTCCTGGAGGAATTCTTCCGGGAGAGCACGCAGCGCGGCCCGTTCCACCTGGCCCATGTCTGGGCCGCGGTGATGTTCCTGATCGGGTTCAGCTTCCTGACGGAGAACAGCCGGGTCCGGAAGCCGAAACGTTTGAAATGATTCATCTGAGGAGGTAAAAAAAGATGATTCGATATGCGGCAAGGAGGGCGCTGAGCCTGATTCTGTCCTTCGCACTGGTTTTAGGCCTTACGGCCGGATACCTGACGATCACCGTACACGCGGCGACGCTCAGCCATGAGATCACGGGGCTGAATGCCAGTTATACCAACGGGACCTGGACCGCGTCCGGGACGACGTTCATCGGGAGCGCGACCGGGAAGGCGAAAGGCACCTGTGACGATGCCAGTGCCGAAACGTCGGTCCTGACGCTGACGAACGGCAACGGTTCCGCGGCGGTCCTGTCCTTCAATTATACGAAACCGACGCTCGGTTCCGGCGGATACGTCAGGATCGACGGGACGGCGGTGACCGCGGCGGGGAGTTTTACGAAGGAACTGGCGGCGGGCGGCTCTGTGACCGTCGAAATCCTGTCGGGCAATCCGGGCGCGTATACGTCCGGCGTGGAGCTTCGCGACATCCAGCTCGTGGTGCGGAGAACCGTGACCATGACCTTCGAGCCCGCGGCGGAAGGCGGCAGCTACAGCGTCGACGGGACCGCCGTGACGGAGACGGTCACCCGGACCCAGGATTCCACCGTCAGCTATACCCTGCTGGCGGCGCCCGCGGCCGGTTATAAATTCATGGGCTGGTTCAGTTCCGTGGACGGCTTCATTTCCCAGAGCGCGTCCTATACGGTCATGTTTGACCGGGACCAGACGGTGACGGCGCGGTTTACGGCCGCTTCCAGCCCGGTGTTCGAAACCGGGGACGCGTGGTTTGACGACCTGAACGAGGCGGTGGCGTACGCGGTGGAACACAGCATCTCCAAGATCACCCTGATCGCGAACGGCACCCTCCCGGCGGGCGAATACACGATCCCGGCGTCGAAAACGCTGCTGATTCCTTATGAAGGCAGCCACATTGCCTCCACCGTGAAGCCGGAGATTTTCGCGAGCGTCACGCCCACGTCGCCCTCCGCCTATCTGACGCTGACCATGGCGGACGGCGCGCACCTGCAGGTGAACGGCGCGCTGGCGGTGAACGCGAAGGTCAATTCCACCAACAACGGCTATACCGGCGCGCCTTCCGGGAAATACGGCTACATTTATATGAACGCCGGGAGCACGATCACCGTCGCGCGGAACGCGAACCTGTACTGCTGGGGATACATCTCCGGGGACGGCCACGTCACCGCGGAGTCCGGCGCCACGGTCTATGAAGCGTTCCAGATCGGCGACATCCGCGGCGGCACCGCCACAACGAATATGAACGGCAACAGCCAGAGGGTCCTCCCGTTCACGCAGTACCATGTGCAGAATATTGAGGCGGCGCTGACGATCGAGTACGGGGCGACGGAAAATGTGGTCGGTTCGATTACGATCCAGAGCTCCACGACGACGCCGTCCGTCAAATTCATCGGGTCCGGCAGCAGCCTCTTCGCGCTGTCCTCCGGCTCATCCTTCACCAAGCGCTATGACCCTGTCGCCGACCGGATGTACTATGAAGTGGAGGGCAACGCCTCGCTGAACAGCGTCACCATGAACGCGTACATCACGGTCGACACGTCAAGATACGTCCTGCCGGTCATGGAGAACACGTCCATTATCGTCCATTCCGGGACGATCACGGTGAACCAGGACCTCGCCATGATCCCGGGCAGCGAGCTCCGGATCGACCAGGGCGCGAAAGTGACCGTCGCGAGCGGGAAAAATGTGTACATCTACGACCGTGACGAATACGTCGGGAACAAATTCGTATACAGCGCGACCGACCTGAAAGCCGTTTATTATTCCCCCACCCGGGCGAACGCGAATAAATTCACGGCGGCGAAGATGGTGGACGCGAAAGCGGACGTCAACGGCACGCTGGAAGCCGTCGGCAAGATCTATACCACGGAGAGCGGTGCCGACGTCACGAGCAGCGAGAAGACCGGACAGGTGCTTTTCACCACCGCGCCGACCGCCTCGACGACGACGTACCAGGCGGTGCAGACCGGGACGGACA
>JAGDAW010000157.1 GCA_017959345.1 Lachnospiraceae bacterium
GCTTGTGAACCACGCCCCCTGGGAGACCATCGCCCCGATGATCGACGTGCAGTCTTTCGCGTCGCTCTATATCATGCTGGAACTGATGTTCAATGTGGAAGACCTGTATACCAGCTTCTTTTTCTACATGGACGGGCCTTCGGACGTGATCCACATGGGCCCGGTCTGGGACTACGACACCTGCGGCGGCCTCTACCAGGAAGACTGGCTCGGCAACAAGGTGCAGGGGTACACGTCGCCGACGCCCACCCGGCTGAACTCGAACATTTTCTTCCTCCTCGGCGCGTATCCGGAATTCCGGGACCAGGCGTTCGAACTCTGGCTGAACCGCTTCCAGGGCCCCCTGGCGCAGGTCCTGAACGAGAGCAATGCCGTCTACAACCGGATCAAGCCCTCGGCGGACATGAACTACAAGAGATACCGCGTGCTCGGGACCACCACCTGGAAGCTGAACACGCTGTTCCCCACCTTTGAGGCGAATGTGCTGCAGTTCCAGAACTGGCTGACGAACCGGAGCACCTTCTTCGTCCCGTATAATTTCTATACGAGCGTTTCGTATGAGATCGTCCGGGTAGGGGATGCGGAACCCGTGCCGGAAACGGAGAGCGGGAGTACGGAAGAAGGTTCCGCGGATGAGACGGGGGAGAGCGGGACCGCGGAGACGGAATCCCAGGCGCCCACGGCGCCGCCGGACCCCGGGAAGCCGCTTATGATCCGCTGCACCGCGGTGGTCCAGGATACGTACGGGCTGCTGCAGAGCGCCCGGATCGCCCTGTGGAGCACCGAGGACGGGCAGGATGACCTCGCATGGTACTTCGGCTATAAGGACGGGGATACATGGCGGGTGACGTTCGACCTGACGGACCATCCGGGCTCGGAGATGAACCTCCACATGTACGGGATCTACCGGGACGGGTCGGACCGCTACCTCGGCCAGATGTTCTATATGAAGCCGTACGTCCCGGAGGGATAACCGGGCGGGAAATGCATGGAAAAGCCCCGGCCGTGCGCGGGAAGCGCGGGGCCGGGGCTTTCGGAAAAACGCGGAGAGGTAGGGATTCGAACCCTCGTGCCAGGTATTACCCGACAACTCGATTTCGAGTCGAGCTCGTTATGACCTCTTCGATACCTCTCCAGTGCGCTCTATTATACCCGCATTCTTTCAAAAAAGCAAGCGGTTTATGAAGGATATCGGGACCGTCTTCCGGATTCCTTACGGCGCGGGGCTCTGGTGTTGCGCGGGAGGACGGGGGGCGGGAGAAACCGGGGCGCCGTCCGGCGCTTCGGCGGGACGGCCTGCCCGGACCGGAAGGCACCGGGAATGGGGCGGCCGCGGGACCCGGGAAAGACATTCCGAAAGTCGTCCCGAAAGATGAAAAAAAGGATTGACAAATAAAATGCGGGAGACTATAATGTCCGTGTTGCTTTGAAGAACCCGTACGTGTAGCTCAGCTGGATAGAGCGTCTGACTACGGATCAGAAGGCCGGGGGTTCGAATCCTCTCACGTACATGCTGCTGCGGGCTTCCGTCGGGAAGCCCCTTTTTATTTATTTCGCCGGGAGGCGGGAGGTGTGCCTATGAAACGGATCATTACGGTTCTGCTTGTAATATGCCTGGTCCTGATGCCGGCCTGCGAAGGGCCGGAGGAGACGCGCGGGATCATGACGAAAGCGCCGACGGGCGGCTCTGACGTCACATCCGGACCCGGGGAGACGGACCCGGTCCCGGTCACCGGTTCATCCGGGGAAGAGACCGTGGCCCCGCCCACGGATCCTTCGGGGAACCCCGTGGACCCGGAGCCGGATACATTGTATACGTCGGGGGACCTGGTGACGGATTCCCTGTCCTACGCGGTCATTGACGACGACGGGGCCATGTGGCTGTCGAAGGACCCGTTCGCCCACCGCGCGCCCGCCAGCATCACGAAGGTGCTGACCGCGCTCGTCGTCGCGGAACGCGTGGACACGGACCGTGACGTCCGGATCCAGCAGTCGGATTTCGACGGGATCGACGTCATGAGCTCCGGCATCTACCCGTCGCTGAAGCCCGAAGAGGAGATGAGCGTCCTCGAGCTCCTGTATATCATGATCCTGGCGTCCACGAATTCCGCCGCGAACATCCTGGCCCGGTACACCGCGGGCAGTGTCGAAGCGTTCGCGGACCTGATGAACCGGAAGGCCGCGTCCCTGGGGCTCGCGAATTCCCATTTCACGAATCCCCACGGGCTGGACCAGGACGGCCACTACAGCTGTGCCTACGATATGGCGGTGATCCTCCGGGCGGCGCTTGAGAATACGCTGGTCCGCGGGATCCTGACCTCCGTTTCCTACACCGTGGCGCCGACCGCGTACACGGAATACCGGACCATCACCATGGGCCACCTGATGGTGACCGGGGACTACTCCGTACCCGGCGTCTTCGCCGGGAAGACCGGCTCCACCCCGGACGCGGGCGCCACGCTGCTGACGGCCGTGAAGCGGGACGGGAAGACGTTCTACATCTGCACCTTGGGTTCGGACGAGGGGTACCAGTACGAGGATACGGCGAACCTTATTTCCGCTTCCTACGGGCTTTACCGGGGCACGGAGCCGTCGTTCCCGACCCTGGTCCACAACCTCGCGGTCGTTTCGGAGGACCCGTCCGGCGTGACTTTCAGCTGCGACATTGACCATGCGTTTACGGCCGCCCGGGCCGTTTACTGGAACTCGGACATCGGGACCGGGCAGGCGACGTTCCTGAACCTGGACGCGCGTCCGGGGCGGAACACGTTCCGCGCGAACATCACGACCCCCGGGCCTTACGTCGTGCAGGTGTTCGCGACGCGGCCGGACGGCACGGAAGCCGTCATCGTACAGTCCTACCTCTTTACGGGGCGCAGGAAGTCGGAAGAACTCGCGGAAGTCGGCGGGGACCTTTACTATGTGAATGCGAACGGGTTCCTGAAGACGAGCGGCGTGGAGACGAAGAACGGCTGCTACTACGCGGAATCGGACGGGCGCATCCAGAAAGGGTTCGTGGGCGGCCGGTTCTACGCGGGCGCGGACGGGAAGATCGTGACGGGCTGGTTTACGGACAACGGCACGCGCTATTACGCGCAGCAGGACGGCCGGATCGCCACGGGGCACATTGTGATTGACGGCATCCGCCGCAGCTTCAGCGAAGCCGGCGCGCTGCTGGACTGATACGGGGCGGGTACGGCTTATGAAGTGGAAGACCTATACCGTCCGCACGCAGGCGTCCGCCGAGGACCTGGTCGCGGACATGCTCACCGGGATCGGCATACAGGGGGTGGAGATCCGTGACCGGAAACCCGTCCTGGACCCCGAAACCGCGGCCCTTTACCGGGAAGTCATGCCGGAGGAGCTCCCGGACGACGGGAAAGCCGAAGTGGTGTTCTACCTGGAGGAAGGGGAGGACGCCGACGCCATCCTTGGAAGGGTGGCGGAAGGGCTGGAAGAACTCCGCCTGTTCATGGGGGAGGACGGATACACGGTGACGGAAGGGGAGACGGAGGACGCCGACTGGGTGAACAACTGGAAAGCGTATTTCCACGCGTTCACCGTGGGGGACATCCTGATCAAGCCCACCTGGGTGGAGAAGCCGGAGCAGGACGACAGCGCCATGATGATCGAGATCGATCCGGGCACCGCCTTCGGGACCGGCGCCCATGAGACCACGAAGCTCTGCATCACGGGCATCCGCGGGCACGTGAAGCCCGGGGACCGGGTGCTGGACGTGGGGACCGGGTCCGGGATCCTCAGCATCGTCGCGCTGAAATCCGGCGCGTCGTACGCCTTCGGGACGGACATCGACCCGCTGGCGGTGGGGACCGCCCTGGAGAATGCCGCGCTGAACGGCATCCCGGCGTCCCGCTTCGAGGCGGTGGCCGGGGACATCATTACGGACGAACGCGTGCGGGAAGCCGCGGGATACGGGTGTTACGATCTTGTGGTGTCGAACATCCTCGCGGACGTCATCATCCCGCTGCAGGCCGTCGTCTGGAAAATGATGAAGCCGGGGGCCATACTCATTGTCTCAGGCATCATCGATACGAAAGCGGAACAGGTGCGGGCCGCGCTCCTTGCGAACTCCGCGCTTGAAATCATCGGGGAGGAACACCTGAAAGACTGGGTTTCCTTCACCGCGAGGAGAATCTGACATGGCCCGGTTTTTCGCGGGGCCCGGGCAGGTGGACGGGGACGTCATCCGGATCACCGGCCCGGACATGCACCATATGAGGCATGTGCTGCGGATGGCGGAAGGGGACGCCGTGACGGTCGTCTCCGGGGACGCCACGCTGTATACGTGCGAAATTGAGGCGTTTCGCGAGGACTGCGCGGTACTCCGTATCCGGTCCGCCGAAACGGGCAGAAGCGAACTGCCGGCCCAAATTACGCTTTTCCAGGGCCTTCCGAAGGGGGACAAGACGGAAACCGTGATCCAGAAGGCCGTGGAGCTCGGCGCGTATGAGGTCGTGCCGGTCTCCATGAAGCGGAGCGTGGTGAAAGTGGACCCGAAGAAGGCGGGGGCGAAGCTGGCGCGTTACCGCGGGATCGCGGAAGCGGCCGCGAAACAGTCCGGCCGCGCTTATGTGCCGCAGGTCGGCCCGTTCATGACGCTGCCGGAAGCCGCCGCGTACCTGGAGACCGGGCATTTTACGAAGGTCCTGGTGCCGTACGAATGCGCGGACGGCATGGCGAAGAGCCGGGCGGTCCTGGAGGACGTGCGGCCCGGGGACCGGGTCGCGGTGTTCATCGGGCCCGAAGGCGGGTTCGAACAGGACGAGGTGGAGATGCTTAAGGACGCCGGGGGGCAGGTTTTTTCCCTCGGAAAGCGGATCCTGAGGACGGAGACCGCGGGCATGACCGTATTGTCCCTCCTGATGTTCCGCCTGGAGTGCCTGGAGGAAGAAGCGCACGGCCCGGACCGGGCGGGGGCGTAAGTCCCGGAAGGGCGTCTGACGAAAAGGAAACGATGGAAATCTATCTTGATAATTCGGCCACCACGCGCGTGCACCCGGAAGTCGTCGCGCTCATGGTGAAGATCATGGAGGAGGACTACGGGAACGCCGCGTCCCTCCACAGGAAGGGCGCGGAAGCGGAGCGGTATGTGACGCGCGCCCGGGAACAGGTCGCGAAGACCCTGAAGACGGAGCCCGGGCGGATCTATTTCACGTCCGGCGGCACGGAATCGAACAACTGGGCGCTCATCGGGGCCGCGGAAGCGAACCGCCGCGCCGGGACGCACATCATCACGACGTCCGTGGAGCACCCGAGCGTCAAGAAGACGCTGGCGCATCTCGAAGAGCTGGGGTACAGCGTGACGTACCTCCCGACGGACCGGGACGGCCTGGTGTCCGTAAAGGACGTGGAGGACGCGCTCCGTCCGGACACGATCCTGGTCTCCTGCATGTATGTGAACAATGAAATCGGCGCCGTGGAACCGGTGGAGGAGATCGGGCGGATGCTTTACAAAAAGCGCCCGGACGTGCTGCTCCACGCGGACGCGGTCCAGGCGTACGGGAAGTTCGTGATCCGCCCGGAGCGGGACCACATTGACCTGCTTTCGTGTTCCGGCCACAAGCTCCGCGGCCCGAAGGGCGTGGGGTTCCTCTATATCAGCGGGCGGACGAAGATCCGGCCGATCCTGTATGGGGGCGGCCAGCAGAAGGGCATGCGCTCCGGTACGGAAAATGTGCCCGGCGCCGCCGGCCTCGGGCTCGCGGCGGAACTCGCCTACCGGGACCTGGCGCGGGACACGGAGGTGCTCCGGCAGCGGAAGGAAGAACTCATCGGGCGCCTGTCGGCGCTGCCCGGCGTCCGCTTCAACGGACGGACGGACGGCACGTCCGCGCCCCACATTTTAAGCGTGTCCTTTGAAGGCGTCCGTTCGGAAGTGATGCTCCACGCGCTGGAAGACCGGGGCATCTACGTCAGCGCGGGGTCCGCGTGCGCGTCCCGCCACCCGTCGGAGATCAGCACCCTTTCCGGGATCGGGCTGTCAAAGGAAGCGCAGGAAGGGACCATCCGGTTCTCGCTGAACAGTCAGAATACGGAAGAGGAGATCCGCCGCACGGCGGACGCGGTCGAGGAACTGCTCCCGGTCCTCCGGAGGTTTAAGAGAAGATGAAGATCCGGTCCTTTTTAATCAAATACGGCGAAATCGGCATCAAGGGCAGCAACCGCCATGTGTTCGAGGAAGCCCTGGTCCGCCAGATCCGGAACGCCCTGGCGCCGCTGGAAGGCGGCTATAAGGTGCTGCGGCGGAACGGGCGGATCTATGCGGAGAGCACGGACCCGTGCGGGGAAGAAGAGGCGGTGGACGCCCTGAAGCACGTCTTCGGCATCACCCGGATCTGCCCGGTCGTACGGGTGCCGGACCGGGGGTTCGAAGCGCTCGAGGAGGACATCTGCGCCTACCTTGCGGATACGTTCGAGTCGATGGATTTCACGTTCAAGGTGGAGTCGCGGCGGGCGAGGAAGGATTTCCCGGTGGATTCCCAGACGATGAACCGGGAGATCGGGGCCTATGTGCTTTCCAGGTTCCCGGGGCTCTCCGTGGACGTCCACAAGCCGGACGTGCTGCTCCGGGTCGAGGTCCGCGAGGACGGCATCAACCTGTACTCCCGCGAGATCGAAGGGCCCGGCGGCATGCCGCTCGGCACCGCGGGGAAGGCCATGCTGCTCCTTTCCGGCGGGATCGATTCCCCTGTCGCGGGGTATATGGTCTCGAAGCGCGGCGTGTTCATCGACGCGGTCTATTTCCACGCCCCGCCGTATACGTCGGACCGGGCGAAGGAGAAGGTCGTGAAGCTGGCGCGGATCATTTCCCGCTACACGGGGCCCGTCCGGCTCCATGTGGTCCGTTTTACGGACATCCAGCTCGCGATCTACGAGAAATGCCCGCATGACGAGCTGACCGTGATCATGCGCCGCTATATGATGCGGATCGCGGAGGCGATCGCCCTGAAGGAAGAGTGCCTGTGCCTCGTCACCGGCGAATCGATCGGGCAGGTGGCGTCCCAGACCATGCACGCCATGGTGTGCACGAACGAGGTCTGCACGCTGCCCGTGTACCGGCCGCTGATCGCGTTTGACAAGCAGGAGATCGTGAACCTGTCGGAGAAGATCGGCGCCTATGAGACGTCCATCGAGCCGTACGAGGACTGCTGCACCATTTTCGTGGCGCGCCATCCCGTGACGAAGCCGAAGGCGGAGCAGATCCGCCGGTCGGAGCAGTGCCTGGAAGACGTCATCGGGCCGCTTTACGAGGCGGCGCTGGCGTCGGACGAAGTGATTCTTTGCAGGGCGGAGTAAACGGGGCCGCCATAAGGAAAAGGGCTGCCCTGGGGCAGCCCTTTCCGTGCGTTCGAGGTGAAAGATCCCGGCCTTCCGCCGGGGACCCGGACACAGCGCCGGGGGATTACTTCACGATGAACGGCTCAAGCTTCGCGAGGATCTCGTCGATGTCCTCTTCCGACTGGATGTTCAGCGTGATGGGCTTGGACAGGTCCAGCGAGAAGATGCCCATGATGGACTTCGCATCGATGACGTAGCGTCCCGACACCAGGTCGAAATCCGACTTGAACGCCGCGATGCTGTTCACAAAAGCTTTCACTTTGTCAATGGAGTTTAAGGAAATCTGTACGGATGTCATTCAACCACCCCCTTATTTAGATGAAAAACATTGAAATGCGCCGCCGGGACGCAGCGCGCCCGCGACACACGGTTCCTTGTTTTTTATCTTACAGCCTCTCACAGGAAATGTCAAGCATGGACTTTAAAGATATTGCCGCATCCATCCATACCCTCGGGTGCAAGGTCAACATTTACGAAAGCGAAGTCATGGAAGGCCTGCTTCTGGAAGCGGGCTTCCGCATGGTGCCCTTTACCGAAAAGGCGGACGTGTACATCATCAATACCTGCTCCGTGACGAACATCGCGGACCGGAAGTCCCGCCAGATGCTGCACCGGGCGCGGGCGCTGAACCCGGACGCGGTGGTCGTGGCCTGCGGCTGCTACGCGGAGGCGGAAGAGGAGGAGCGGCTCCTTTCGGACGGAGTGGACCTGGTGATCGGGAACGAGGAGAAAGGGCGGATCGTCCGGATCCTGGAGGATTACCTGAAGAACGGCGTGCGGCCCGCGAAATCCCCCGTGTCGAAGGCGGAGGCGTTCCGCCCGCTGCGCCTCGGCGCGCTGCACGGCCATACGCGGGCGGACGTGAAGGTCCAGGACGGGTGCAGCCAGTTCTGCACCTACTGCATCATCCCGTACGTCCGGGGGCGGATCCGGAGCCGGGACGCGGAAGACACGGTCCGGGAAGTCGAAGGGCTCGTGCGGGGCGGCACCCGCGAGATCGTGCTGACGGGGATCCATTTAAGCTCCTACGGGAAGGACCTGGGCCCGGGTGAGGACCTGCTCTCGCTGATCCGCGCCGTCCATGAAGTCCCGGGGCTCTCCCGGATCCGCCTGGGCTCCCTCGAACCGCGCCTCGTGACCCGGGATTTCGCGGAAGCGCTCGCGGCCCTGCCGAAGGTCTGCCCGCATTTCCACCTCTCGCTCCAGAGCGGCTCGGCGAAGACCCTGAAGCGGATGAACCGGCGCTATACGCCGGAAGAATACGCGGAAAGCATCCGCGGCCTGCGGGCGGTCTACGGCGCGCCGGGCCTGACGACGGACGTGATCGTGGGGTTCCCGGGGGAGACGGAAGCGGATTTCGAGGAGAGCATGGCCTTTGTCCGGGAGATGGCCTTCTCGGACCTGCACGTGTTCCGCTATTCCCGGCGGAAAGGGACGGCGGCGGACCGGATGCCGGACCAGCTCACCGAGGCCGTGAAGGCGGAGCGGAGCCGGAAACTGATCGCGCTCGGGGAGGAGATGTCGGAAGCGTTCATCGCGTCCCTGGACGGGAAGCCGGCGGAAGCGCTGACCGAAGAGCCGGCCGTCCGGGACGGCGCGGAAGGCTATACGGGCTATACGCGGGAATACGTCCGCGTCTTCCTGCCCGGCGCCGCGGGGCCGAACCGGATCGTCTCGGGCATCCTCCGGAAAGGGGGCGGGACGGCCGCGGAGATCCCCGTGTTCACCGAAAATACATAAAAAAGCGGCCCTTTTCCCTTGAATGAACGCCTATTCTGTTGTATAATAAATCATTCCGAGATACGGGGGAGAAGATGTGAATTCGAAGAAACGGACTGTAAGAATCCCCCGTAAAGAAGAACCGGAGGGAAAGGACGGAGCAGTATGACAGGCATTAGTGACACACAGTTTATCCGCCTTCCGCAGGATACGGCGGCGCAGATCGAGCTCAGCCCGGCGGAGGTGCTTCGGAAAGTGTACGCCGCGCTGAAGGAGAAAGGGTATAACCCGGAGACGCAGATTGTCGGGTACATCATGTCCGGCGACCCCACGTATATCACGAACTACCAGGGCGCCCGCGCGCTGGTGATGAAGGTCGAACGTGACGAGCTGCTGACGGAGATGGTGCACCATTACCTGGGGACGGCGCTGTAAGGCATGGGCCGGATCCTGGGACTGGACTATGGGTCGAAGACGGTGGGCGTGGCGGTGACAGACCCGCTGCGGCTCACCGCCGGGCCCGTGGACACATTGTGCCGGAAAGAGGAGAACAAGCTGCGGCGGACCCTTGCGGCGATTGAGGCGTACGTGCGGCAGTATGAAGTGGACCGGATCGTGCTCGGGTTCCCCCTGAACATGGACGGTTCCATGTCCGAACGGGCGGAGAAGACCCTCCTTTTCCGGGACATGCTCGTGAAGCGGACCGGGCTCCCGGTGATCCTGCAGAACGAGCAGCTGACCACCGTGGAAGCGGATGAAGTGCTCAGGGAGATGGGGGTGCCCAGGGCGGAACGGAAGAACTACATTGACAGGATCGCCGCGGCGGTCATACTGAAGGATTATCTCGGATCGGAAAGGAAACGGTCAGATGTCGGAACAGATTGTGTTTGAAACGGACGAAGGGGAAGTCCTGTTTTATGTGTTGGAACAGACGCGCATCAACGGCGTCGATTATCTGCTTGTATCCGAAAGTGAGGATGAAGAAGCGGAGTGCCTTGTGCTGAAGGATCTTTCGGGGCCCGGCGACACGGAAGCGGTGTATGAGACCGTGACGGACGACGCCGAGCTGGACGCGCTTCTCCCGGTCTTTTCGGAACTCCTGGAGGATACGTGAGTTTTCAGAACGGAGGAGTTTTTATTTGGCGAAGCAGAAAAGAAATTACTATGACAATGTGACCGAGCGGATCGTAAAGATCATCCCGCTCGGCGGTCTGGACGCCATCGGGATGAACATCACGGCCTTTGAATACGGGGAGTCCATCGCGGTGGTGGACTGCGGCCTTGCCTTCCCCAC
Source organism: Lachnospiraceae bacterium (assembly GCA_017959345.1). GTDB lineage: Bacteria > Bacillota > Clostridia > Lachnospirales > Lachnospiraceae > UBA1267. Next base: position 10,373 of record JAGDAW010000157.1, read on the forward strand.
GGACGACATGCCCGGCGTGGACCTGGTGGTGCCGGACATCACATACCTGAAACAGAACGCGTCGAAAGTGAAGGGGTTCTTCATTACCCACGGCCATGAGGACCATATCGGCGCGCTGCCGTACATACTGAAGGAACTGAACGTGCCGGTGTACGCCACCCGGCTGACCATGGCCATCATCGAGACGAAGCTGGAAGAGCACGGGATGACCGGGAGCGTGAAGCGGAAGGTCGTGTCCTACGGGGACGTCATCGCGGCCGGGGATTTTAAGGTGGAGTACATCCACGTGAACCACAGCATCGCGGATTCCGCGGCGCTGGCCATCACTTCGCCCGCCGGCGTGATCCTCCACACCGGGGACTTCAAGATCGATTATACGCCGCTCTATGACGTCCCCACGGACCTCCAGCGGTTCGCGGAACTCGGCCAGCAGGGCGTGCTCGCGCTTCTTTCGGATTCCACGAACGCCATCCGGGACGGGTTCACCCCGTCGGAGCGGAACGTCGCGCGGAATTTCGACTCCGTGTTTTCCTCGTTCCCGGAGCACCGGATCCTGGTCTCCACATTTGCCTCCCACATCAACCGCGTCCAGCAAATCATCAACTCCGCGGTGAAGGCGGGGCGGAAGGTGGCCATCGAGGGCCGTTCCATGGTGGAAGTCGTGAAGCTCGCGAAGGAGCTCGGCTATCTCCGGTTCCCGGACAATGCGCTCATCGAGATCGAGGAACTCGCGAATTACCCGGACAGCAAGACCGTGATCATCATGACCGGTTCGCAGGGCGAATCCATGGCCGCGCTTTCGAGGGCGGCGTCCGGGTCCCACAAGAAAGTGACCGTGACGACGAACGACGTGGTGCTGTTCTCGTCGTCCCCCATCCCGGGGAATGAAAAGGCCGTGCAGCGGCTGATGAACGAGATCTCGAAGCACGGCGCGGACATCATCAACAAAGAACTCCACGTCTCCGGACATGCCTGCGCGGAAGAGCTGAAGCTGATCTACGCACTGACGAAACCGCGGTACGCGGTGCCCCTCCACGGGGAATTCCGCCACCGCCAGGCGAACGCGCACATCGCGGAGACCATGGGGATCCCGGAGGAACAGATCTTCCTGATGGAAGTCGGGGACGTCCTGTCCCTTTCGAAGGAGCGCGCGTCCGTGACCGGCTCCGTACCGCACGGCGGCGTGATGGTGGACGGGTTCGGCGTGGGCGACGTCGGCAGCATCGTGCTGCGGGACCGCCAGCTCCTGTCCCAGGACGGCATCATCATCGTGGCGCTGACCGTATCCGCGGAGAGCAGTACGCTGGCCGCGGGGCCGGACATCATCTCGCGCGGCTTTGTCTATATGCGGGAGTCGGAAGGGCTGATGGAGGACGCGAAGGCGCTGGTGCGCGAGACCGTGGAGAAGGTGCTTTCCAGGGAGTATTCGGACCGGAACATGATCAAGTCCGAGATCCGGGACGCCCTCGGGAGCTATGTCTGGAAGCTGATGCACCGGAACCCGGTCATCCTGCCCGTTGTGATGGAGATTGACTGACCGCCATGGCGAAGCTGTCGAAGAAGAAAAAGGAAGACCTGACCCATTTCCTGAAGGTGCTGATGATGGCGCTTTTCGCGGTGCTGGTGATCCTGGCCTGCGTGTCCGGCTACCGGCTGGGCAGGATGGTGTTCACCGATAAACCGAGGACGAACGCCGCGGGCAGCCATATCACGTACGTGATCCGGATCGAACGCGGGGAGAGCGTCTTCTCCATCGGGATGGAACTGGAACGGGCCGGCGTCATCGAGTCCGGGCTCGCGTTCCTGATCCAGTCGAAACTGTACAGCTGCCGGATCGAGGCGGGCACGTACACGCTGAGTTCGGCGAACTCCTCGAAGGAGATCCTCAAGTACCTGAACTCGGAGTATGTGAAGGCCCACAGTTAGGGCGGCGCCGGAACCTTATGGACGACATCAGGCTTGCCTCGTTCCTGGCTTCTTTCCTGAAGCCGGAGACGGGGATACTACAGAATATCAGACAGGAAGCGCTGCAGGATGGCGTGCCGGTGATCCGGCCGGAGACTGCGGCACTTCTTTCGTTTTTCGTGAATCTCCTTTCCCCCGCGCGGGTCCTGGAAGTGGGCTTCGCCGTGGGCTATTCCGCGGTCCGGATGGCCTCCGGGATGCCCCCGGGCGGGACGCTCCATACGGTCGAGAACGACCCTTCAAGGATCGCGAAAGCCCGGGAGAATATCCGGAAAGCGGGCATGGAGGGGCGGATCACCCTGTACGAAGGGGACGCGGGCGCCGTGCTCCGGGCGCTGGAAGGCCCGTACGACCTCATTTTCATGGACGCGGCGAAGGCGCAGTACCTCACCTGGCTGCCGGACGTGCTGAGGCTCCTGGCGCCCGCGGGCGTCCTCATTTCGGACAATGTCCTCCAGGACGGGGATATCCTGGAGTCCCGCTACGCGGTGGAGCGGAGGAACCGGACCATACACGCAAGGATGCGCGCCTATCTCCGGGCGCTGACGGCGCGGGAAGACCTGTCGACGGTCATCCTGCCGGTCGGGGACGGCGCGGCGGTGACGGCGTTCGCCCGGAAAGGGCCGGACGGGCCCGCGGATCCGGATCCGGACGGAAGCAAGGCGCCTGAAGATGTGTCCGCGCGGACAGACTCCCCGGACACGGAGGATACGGATGAAGAAACCTGAATTGCTGGTGCCTGCCGGGAGCCCGGAGGTGCTGAAGACCGCGGTGCGCTACGGCGCGGACGCGGTATACATCGGCGGGGAGGCCTTCAGCCTGCGGGAGAAAGCCCGGAACGCGACGGCGGAGGAGCTGGAAGCGTGCGTGCGGTTCGCCCATGAACGCGGGGTGAAGGTCTATGTGACGGCGAACATCCTCGCCCACAACCGGGACCTCGATGAGGCGCGGGCGTATTTCGAGACGCTGAAGAAGGCGGGGCCGGACGGGCTGATCATTTCGGACCCCGGCATCTTCATGACGGCGCGGGAAGTGATGCCGGAGTGCCCGGTGCACATTTCCACGCAGGCGAACAACGTCAACTACGGCACCTACCGTTTCTGGTACGCCCACGGCGTCCGGCGGGTCGTGGCCGGGCGGGAGCTTTCGCTCCCCGAGATCGCGGAGATCCGGGCGCGCATCCCGGACGACATGGAGATCGAGGCGTTTGTCCACGGCGCCATGTGCGTCAGCTATTCCGGCCGCTGCCTGCTTTCGAACTACCTGACCGGGCGGGACGCGAACCACGGCGCCTGCACCCACCCCTGCCGGTGGCGGTACGCGCTCGTGGAGGAGACCCGGCCCGGGGAATACATGCCCATCGAGGAAAATGAGCGGGGCTCCTTCCTGTTCAGCGCGAAGGACCTCTGCATGGTCGGGCATATCCCCGACCTTCTTGAGGCCGGCATCGACGCGTTCAAGATCGAGGGCCGAATGAAGACCGCCCTTTACGTGGCGACGGCCGCCCGGGCCTACCGGAACGCCATCGACGACTACTGCCGCGACCCGGCGCGCTACCGGGCGCGCATCCCGCACTACGAGCGGGAAGTGCGGCTCGGGACCAACCGGGCGTTTTCGACCGGGTTTTTCTACGGGAAACCGTCGGCGGAGGACCACATTTACACCGGGGAGGCCTACCGGACGGAAGCGGTCTTCATCGGGTGCGTCCTGGAGAACGACGGGGAAGGTTACACCGTCTTCAGCCAGAAGAACCGGTTTTTCCGGGGCGACACGCTGGAGATCCTGAAGCCGGACGGGGAAAATGTGCCCTGCGAAGTGCTGGAGATCCGCGGCGCCGGCGGGGAAGCGGCGGACAGCGCCCCGCACGCGGGGGAACGGCTCCGCGTACGGCTGTCGGCGGCGCCGGAGCCGGGGGACATCCTGCGGAAGACCGTATAGGGCGCCGCGGGCAGAAAGAGGAGGACATACATGGAGATCACACCCGCCTACAGGCTGCTCCTTTCGGACGCCATCCCGGAGATCGGGGGGAAGGGGACGCTGCTCCGCCACGTGAAGTCGGGCGCGCACCTGTTCCTGATCGAGACGGAAGACACGAACAAGGTGTTCAGCATCGCCTTCCGGACGACGCCGGAGGACGATACGGGCGCCGCGCACATCATGGAGCATTCCGTACTGTGCGGATCGGAAAAATACCCGCTGAAAGACCCGTTCATGGAACTCGCGAAGGGGTCCATGAACACGTTCCTGAACGCGATGACCTATCCGGACAAGACCCTGTACCCGGTGGCCAGCGTCAACGACCGGGATTTCCGGAACCTGATGGACGTCTACCTGGACGCGGTGTTCCACCCGAACATTTACCGGGAGGAGAAGATTTTCCGGCAGGAGGGCTGGCATTACGAGCTCTCGGACCCGGAAGGGCCGCTGACGTACAACGGCGTCGTCTACAACGAGATGCGCGGCGCGTTCTCGAATCCCGAGACCGTGCTGGAACGGAAGCTCCTGCACGCGCTGTTCCCGCACAACTGCTATGCCAATGAATCCGGCGGGGACCCCGGGGCCATCCCGGACCTGACCTATGAGGCGTTCTGCGCGTTCCACCGGCGCTATTACCATCCTTCGAACGCGTACATTTACCTGTACGGGAAGATGGACATGGGGGAGCGGCTGGCCTACCTGGACCGCGAATACCTGTCGCATTACGACGCCATCGACCCGGCGACGGAGATCCCGGACGAACCGCCTTTCTGCGGGATGGTCCGGGAAGAGGGCGTCTACGCGTCGGAGGGGGAACCCGCCGGCGTGATGCTCGCCTACGCGAAAGTCGTGAACGGCGGGCTGGACCCCGTGGAATCCATGGCGTTCGACGCCCTGAGCTACGCCCTGATCAATGCGCCCGGCGCCCCGCTGACGCAGGCCCTGCTGGACGCGGGCCTCGCGGAGGACGTCTACGGCGGCTACGACAGCGGGCTGAAGCAGCCCGTGTTCCGCGTGATCGCGAAAGGCGCGAAGGAAGGGGACGAGGAGGCGTTTGAAACCCTCATCGAACGGGTACTGGCGGAACAGGCGGAGCAGGGCGTTTCGGAAGAATCCCTGCGCGCCGGCATCCACAACAATGAATTCTCCCTCCGGGAAGCGGATTACGGGCGCATGCCGAAAGGCCTGATCTACGGCTTGGGCGTCTACGACACCTGGTTGAACGACGAATACGCGCCCATGCTGAACCTGAAGTTCGAAGCGCCGCTCGCGGAAGTGAAGGCGCGGGTCGGCACCGGGTATTTTGAAACCCTGATCCGGGAGAAGCTCCTGCTGAACCCGCACGGGGCCATGGTTTCCGTGCGCCCGGAAGAGGGGCTGGCGGAGCGGGAAGACCGCCGGACCGCGGAGAAGCTGGAGGCTGTCCGGGCCGCCATGACGCCGGAAGAACGCGCCCGCCTCGTGCGGGAGACGGAGGCGCTGAAAGCCTACCAGGCCGAGCCTTCGCCGAAGGAGGACCTGGAGAAGATCCCCCTGCTTTCCATCGGGGACCTGGAACCGGGGACGCGGCCGTTCGTCAACCGGGAGACCGCGCTCGCGGGCCTGAAGACGTTCTGGCACCCCGCGGTCACGTCCGGCATCCTTTATCTGGACATGTATTTCGGGATCGACCATGTGGAAGCGGCGGATTTCCCGTACCTGACCGTCCTGAAGAACGTCCTTTCGCTGATCGGGACGGAACACTATACGTACCAGGCGCTCGCGAATGCCATATCCCTGCGCACCGGCGGGATCGGCTGCAGCGTCGAGATGTTCGCGGTGACGGATTCGGACGCATTGCGGGAGGACTTCGTGATCCGCGCGAAATGCCTGTACGGGGAGACCGCGGATATGGCGGACCTCGTCGCGGAGATCGCGTTCCGTACGGATTTTTCGGACACGAAGCGGCTGAAGGAGCTGCTTTCGGAGCTCCGCCTGGACATGAAGGATTCCATCGTGGAGAGCGGCCACGCCACGGCCGTGGCCCGGGTGCTGGCCCGCTGTACGAAGGACGCGTATGAAAACGAATGCCTGAAAGGCATCGAATTCTACCGTTTCCTGACGGACCTCCTGGACCATTACGAGGAGCGGAAGGACGCGCTCGTTTCGAAGCTCCGGGCGCTTTACGGGGAGATCTTCCGGAAAGGGAAGACCGTCCTGTCCGTCACCTGTGAGGAACCGGCGCTGGAGATGCTCGGGGAAGCGCTGGAGCCGCTCGCGGCCCTGATCCCGGACGGGTGTCCCGCCCCGGCGGCACGTCCGTTCACCCCTGTTCAGGAGAACGAGGCGTTCCGGACGGCTTCGCAGGTGCAGTATGTGGCGGCCGGGGGGAATTTTGCGGCCCACGGGTACGCCTATACCGGCGCCATGCAGGTCCTCCGGTCCTATTTAAGCACCGAGTACCTCTGGGTCCGCCTGCGCGTACAGGGCGGCGCCTACGGGTGCATGAGCATGTTCTACCGGAACGGCGGCATGGCGTTCGCGTCCTACCGGGACCCGAACCTGCAGCAGACGCTGGAGGTCTACAGGGCGCTCCCGGACCACCTGGAGACGCTCTCGCTGGACCGCCGCGACATGACGAAATACATCATCGGGACCGTCAGCGACCTGGACACGCCGCTGCAGCCCCATGCGGAGGGCGAGCGTTCCTTCGCGGCTTACCGGCGCCATGTGACGGAAGACATGGTCAATCAAGAACGGGCGCAGATCCTTTCCTGCGCCGTGGAAGACTTAAGGGCGCTGGCCCCCGCCGTCCGCGCGGCGCTTTCGGACGGGCTGTGCGCGGTCGTCGGCAGCGCTTCGAAGATCGCGGCGGAACCGGAGGGGTTCGGCCTGGTCACGGCGCCGGGCGGCGCACAGGATGAGGAATGACGTGAAAAAATCGGGCTATGTGAGCATCATCGGACGCTCCAACGTGGGAAAATCCACATTGATGAACCACCTGATCGGGCAGAAGATCGCGATCACGGCGAATAAGCCGCAGACCACCCGGAACCGCATCCAGACGGTTTACACGGACGTGCGCGGGCAGATTGTCTACCTGGACACGCCGGGGCTCCACAAGGCGAAGAACCGCCTCGGGGAATTCATGGTCGAGGAGGCCCTGCACACGATCCCGGACGCGGACGTGGTGCTGTGGATCGTGGAGGCGGACCCCTTCATCGGGCGGTTTGACCTGGAGATCGGCGAGCGCCTGAAGCAGTCGGGCAAGCCGGTGATCCTCGTGGTCAATAAGACGGACCTCGTGGAGAAGCAGACCGTAAAGGACGCCGTGAAGGCCTACGAGGCCCTCATGACCTACCGGAAGATCATCGCGGTTTCGGCGCTCCGTTCCGTCAACACCGGGAAGGTGACGGACGCCATCTTCGAATGCCTGCCGGAAGGGCCCATGTATTTCGACGAGGACACGGTGACGGACCAGCCCATGCGCCAGATCGTGGCGGAGATGGTGCGGGAGAAGGCGCTGAGGATCCTCGAAGAGGAGATCCCCCACGGGATCGCGGTGACCACGGATTCCATGAAGCAGCGGAAGAACGGGCTCTGGGACATCGAGGCCACCATCGTCTGCGAGAAGGAGTCGCATAAGGGCATCATCATCGGGAAGGGCGGCGCCATGCTGAAGAGGATCGGCGCGCAGGCCCGGATGGACGCCGAGAAGATGCTGGAAGACCGGGTGAACCTGAAACTTTACGTGAAGGTGCGGGAGAACTGGCGGGACAGCGACATCCTGCTGAAGAACTACGGGTATACGGCGCCCGGGAAGGACGCCTGACACCGCGGCGTCCGTATCGGGACAGAGAAAATGAAGCCGCGGCATCCGGGGAACGCCGGACGCCGTGACAGGGCAGCAGAGATGATACCCGGGCGGGATGCGCCCGGATGCCGGCGCTTTTCCGGGGAGGAGGGAAGATGCAGGACCTGCCAGAAGTGAACGGAATCGTCCTTTCTTCCGCGCCCGCGGGGGAAGCCGACCGGCGCGTGACGCTGCTGACGGCGGAGATGGGGAAGATCACCGTGTTCGCCCGCGGCGCGAGACGGCCGACGTCGCCGCTGGTGGGCGTCACCCGCCCGCCCGCGTTCGGCACGTTCCGGATCAGCGCCGGGCACAGCGCGTATACGCTCGCGGGGGCGGAGATCCGGAACCATTTCGAGGAGATCGTGAAGGATATGGACCGGTCCCTGTACGCGTCCTACGTGCTGGAGCTGTCCGCGGCCTTTTCCCATGAAAATGTGCCCGCCTCCGACCTCCTGAACCTCCTTTACTACACGCTGAGGGCATTGTCCAGGGACGGGATCCCGAAGACGCTCGTGCGCCGGGTCTTCGAGCTGCGGCTGCTGAAGACGGAAGGCACGGCGCCGGATTTTTCCGTGTGCGCGTCCTGCGGGGCGCCCCTTTCGGAGGGCGGGTTCCATACCGGGCTCATGCAGCCCCTCTGCGCATCGTGCGCGGCGGAACGGGAGGTCCTGCCGCTCGGGAAGAGCGCCGTTTACATGATGAACCATATTTTGTCGGCCCCGGTCCAGCGGCTGTATACGTTTTCCGTGAACCGGGAGACGGAGGGACAGGCGGCGGCCGTGGCGGACGCATTGCTCCGGCTGAACCTCGAATACCCGCTGAAATCCGGGGAACTGCTGGCCCTCGCGGGGGACCAGGACGCCCAGGGATGACCGGTGCGGGCCGCGTGGAAAGCGCGGTCCGGGGAGAACGGGCATCCGTCCGCGCCTGCGCGGCGTTATAGCGCTTTTGACCGCATTTGCGCACGTAACGTGACGCATTTCGGGCATAAATGGTACTTGTAATTCCGGCGCGGATGCGGTACAATAACACAACAGGGAAGGAGGAGGACCGGACGTCGGGACGCGGTCCGTGCCGGTTCCGGCCCGCATGGGGCGGAAGGCGCGGGTGACCCGCATACGGGCAGATTGAGGAAGGACATGAGGAAGAGAATCAGTATCCTGGCGGCAGCGGCTGCGGTCGCGTTAGCGCTTTTTCTTTGCGGGTGCGACGGGGGGATCCTGCCGAACCATAATACGGTGAATACGTTCGGGAATACCACGAACGGCATTTTCCTGTATCCGGACCTGTCCCTGGAGGACGTGGTGTATTACCCGGATTTCGGGGAGCCTTATGACGCCGCGGAGTTTAAGGAGCTGCTCCTGGAGAATGTGGAAGTCTATAACAACACGCGGTACTATCAGAAGCCCGCGGACCTGAAGGACGTGGACGGGAACACCGTCTATAAGTCGGTCATCAAGGCGCCGGTCGAAGTGATCCAGTGCGAGGCGAAAGGGTCCGTGCTGGTGATCCGCCTGCGTTACGCCACGGTAGAGGATTACCTCTCCTATAAGGCGTTTTTCGACCCGTTCTATGAGCGCCCGACGCTCAAGACCGGGTACCTGAGCGAAGTGGACCCTGAGATCCTGACCGCAACCTACACGGACGCGGACGGGGAGAGCGTGGACATCGAAGCGCTCTGCATGTCTGTCCGGAAAGCGCCGGTTTACCGCTATGTACTCGCGGATTTCGACTGTGTGCTGTACGGGGAAGGCTACATGGTAGGGTATTCCTACGGCGGAACGTATAATTCCACGGCGAACTGCGTCACCGTGACGAAAGGGAACCCGGTGGTCGTGATCTACGCGACCCCGGATTAAGGTACAGGAAGAGGAGCGGAAGGTTTTATGGAAAAAACCATGGACAAGATCGTGGCGCTGTGCAAGGGACGGGGATTCATCTATCCCGGCTCCGAGATCTACGGCGGCCTCGCGAACACCTGGGATTACGGGAATCTCGGCGTGGAGCTTAAGAATAACGTGAAGAAGGCCTGGTGGCAGAAGTTCGTGCAGGAATCCCCGTACAATGTCGGTGTGGACTGCGCGATCCTCATGAACCCCCAGACCTGGGTGGCGTCCGGCCATCTCGGCGGTTTTTCGGACCCGCTGATGGACTGCAAGGCCTGCAAGGAGCGTTTCCGCGCGGATAAGCTGATCGAAGACTATATGGCGGAGAACGGCATTGTGCCCGAAGTGGGCCTGGACGGCTGGTCGCATGAGCAGATGCAGGCGTACATCGCGGAGAAGCAGATTCCCTGCCCGTCCTGCGGCGCCCATGATTTCACGGATATCCGCCAGTTCAACCTGATGTTCAAGACGTTCCAGGGCGTGACGGAGGACGCGAAGAATACCGTGTACCTGCGCCCGGAGACCGCCCAGGGCATCTTCGTGAACTTTAAAAATGTGCAGCGCACGTCCCGGAAGAAGATCCCGTTCGGCATCGCGCAGATCGGCAAGTCGTTCCGGAACGAGATCACGCCCGGCAACTTCACGTTCAGGACCCGTGAGTTCGAACAGATGGAGCTGGAGTTCTTCTGCGAGCCCGGCACGGATCTCGAGTGGTTCCGTTACTGGCGGGGCTTCTGCATCGACTGGCTCCGCAAGCTTGGCATCCCGGAGGCGGAACTCCGGGCCAGGGACCATTCCCCCGAAGAGCTGTGCTTCTACTCGAAGGGCACGACGGACCTGGAGTACCTGTTCCCGTTCGGCTGGGGCGAGCTCTGGGGCATCGCGGACCGCACGGACTATGACCTGACCCAGCATATTAAGACCAGCGGCCAGGACCTGTCCTATTTTGACGATGAAAAGAAAGAAGCCTATGTGCCTTACGTCGTGGAGCCGTCGCTCGGCGCGGACCGCGTGACGCTGGCGTTCCTCTGCGCGGCGTATGACGAAGAGGAGCTGGAAGGCGGGGACGTCCGTACGGTGCTCCGTTTCCATCCCGCGCTGGCGCCCGTGAAAGTCGCGGTGCTGCCGCTTTCGAAGAAGCTGAACCCGCAGGCGGAAGCCCTTTATGCGGAGCTTTCGAAGAAGTGGAACTGCGAATTCGACGACAGGGGTTCCATCGGCAAGCGCTACAGGAGGCAGGATGAGATCGGCACGCCGTGGTGCTTGACCGTGGACTTTGATACGGAGACGGACGGCAGCGTCACGGTCCGTGAGCGGGATTCCATGCAGCAGGAACGCGTGAAGATCGGGGACCTGAAGGCGTGGTTCGAATCCCGGATGGAGTGGTAATATAAAAATACACATAAAGAGAGGTGCGACCATGTGGAAAAGTATCTTTAAGGGCGCGTTTTACGTGCTGTTTGTTCTCTGTCTTCTGGCCGTATGTGCAGCCACCGTATTCTGTGTGGTTTACGGCGTCCAGCAGTCAGACTACCTGTACTACCTGTACGCGGCAGGCGTTCTGGCAGGCGGCATCCTTGCGGTGCTGGTGCTGTTCTCCGCGATGGGTATGATCATCGAGATGGCGGACAATATCGAAGCCATCAAGTATGAGACCTGTGACAGGAAGTCGGGCAAGAACAAAGTCGTTTACGCCGCCCCGAAGCAGGAACAGCCGCAGCGTTCCCAGGAGGCCCAGGCCCCGCGTGCCGGATATGCGTATCCGGTGCCGTACGCCCCGGTCTACCAGAACCCCTATGGATATCCTTACGGATATCAGAACCCCTATGCCGCTCCGTATCCGCAGCAGGTACCGGTGCAGCCGTCCGTGCAGTACGTACCGCACGCGCAGCCGCAGCCCGCGCCCGCAGCGCCGGTTCAGCCGCAGCCCGTGAATCCCGCCCCCGAGGCGCCCACGGCTGTGCCTGAAGAGAGCATGGACCCGTCCAACTGGGCATAAGGGAGAACGCAATACGGCGGGGCAGCCGTGACGGCCGCCCCGCCGTATTCCGGTGTCATGAGGCCGTGCTTTTTTACGTCCAGGCCCCGTCGAAGGGGATGACGGCGCCCGTGAGGTAGAGCGGCGCGTCCAGGATGAGGCCGGCCATTTCCGCGGCTTCCTCCGGCGTGCCCATGCGGCCGAAGGGGATTTCTTCCTCAAGCAGGGCGCGGTCTTCTTCGGAGAGGCAGGCGTTCATATCGGTGTCGATGGCGCCGGGCGCGAGGGCATTGACCGCGATCCCGGAAGGCGCCAGTTCTTTCGCGAGCGATTTCGCGAGCGCGTTCAGCGCGCCTTTCGAAGCGGCGTATTCCGCCTCCATGGAAGCGCCCGTGATCCCGAAGACCGAAGAGACGAACAGGATCCGCCCTTCATGGCGGGGGAGCATCCGCTTCACCGCAGCGCGGGCCATCCGGATGGCGGACGTAAGGTTCGTCTCCATCAGGGCTTCGGTGGCTTCGTCCGTCCCGTCCTGGAACAGGCGCACCGCGGATACGCCGGCGTTGCTGACCAGGATATCCGGGGCGCCGAAGCGTTCTTCACAGGCCCGGAGGACCCTTTCCGCGGCGCCCGGCTGCGCCAGGTCTTCCAGGATGGCGCAGGCTTCGCCGCCCGCTTCCCGGACCGCTTCACAGACTTCCGAAAGCGCTTCCGGATGGCGGAACCCCACGGCGGCCACACAGTCTTTCCGGCGGCCGAAGTATAAGGCGCAGGCGCGGCCGATGCCGCGGGAAGCGCCGGTTATAATGACAATTCGTTTCATTGAATTACAGTTCCTTTCAGGTCTGAAGATGCGCGGGATGCGGCGCCCGGACGGACGTCCCGTGTCTTCCGGAAGGGCGGGAGACGGCCCCACAGCGGGCGGTTTCATTTCCCAATATGTAGTGTGCATCCGGGAACGCACGGTCCGGCGGCCCCCATGTGTTGTGTGCGCAGGGATGGCGGAAGCTTTCTCCCGCGTGCCCGTACGTGGCCGGGAAACCGGTGTCCGGGACTCCCTACGGGGCTATTATAGCCCGGAAAGACCGGATTGTAAAGCGTGAGCCGGGAACAGGCCTGTTTTAATCAAAATTTTTACTTATTTTTTATAAGAAATAAGCGCCAGGGGCTTGACAAAAACCCACCGGCGGTGTTATAGTTGCATTTAGGTGTAATATTTTCGTAACAAGTATGAAAAAAGTGTAATCAAAGGAGTACCGATGAAGAAACAATTCAAGTTCGCAGCGGGTCTGCTGGTCCTTTTATTAACTTTTTCTACTCTGTCAGGAGCCTTCGCGACGAAGGCCGTATCATCTGAGATCACAGGCGCCGGCACAGCGATTGCGGGGGCCTCTTCGGCGTTGAGCAGTTTTTACGCCGCCAATGAAGACGCACCGGACCGGATCGCCGCGTACCTCCGGGAGATCAGCCTGGCGTCCGCGGGGGAGGGGATCCGTCCTTCCGACCGTGGCCACGTCTCCCTGACGCTCGGGGAAGGCAGCCAGCCGGAGACGCCCGCGTATACGGGCGACGAGCCGGACATCTATTTCCCTTATGACGTATCCATCCCGGGCATCGTGACGGCGGCATCGCTGCTGAACGTCCGCGAAACGCCCGCGCTGACGGGCGGGATCGTCGCATCCGTGATGCGCGGCTCGAAGGTCAGCATCCTTGGCCAGCAGATTACCGACGGGGCCCTCTGGTTCCGGATCGCGTACGAAGATATCGAAGGTTTTTCATCGGGAAGCTTTATTTCCACGGACCTGACCGTGCTGGATAACGAAACGGCGGCGCAGCAGCCCGCCGAGCCGCCCGTCGAAGCGACGGACCCGGCGCCGGCCATCCAGCCCGTCCAGCCCGAGCAGCCGGTCCAGCCGGAACAGACGGTCCAGCCGCCCGTGCAGACGCCCGTGCAGCCGGAGCCCGAACCCGAGCCCCCGGCGAATACGGTTCCCGCACTTCCGGGCGGGTTCAGCCTCCCGGATGATTCCTGGTACGGCGGCGTCGAAGTCCATGACACGCTGACGTTCCACGCAAATGAAGTGAATTTCGTGCTTGCGTCCTATTATCCGGATGCGGCCGGGCGCGGGGACAGCGTGAGCATGTATTCGTCCCTCGTCTATATGATCGAGGAGCTGAAGCTCATCTCCGAGACCGCGGCCCAGTACGGCATGACGCAGACCATTTCGATGGCCGAATACCTCAGCGCCGTCGTGGATGTGAACCGCCGGAACCTCATGGATGTGACCGGGCAGACGGAAGAGAGTTTCTTCGCGACCATCGCCGCACAGAACGAGGAATACCGGAGGGCGCAGGAGCAGGCGGAGGAAGCCCGCAGGCAGGCGGAGGAAGCCGCGCGCCAGGCGGAGGAAGCCGCCCGCCAGGCGGAGGAAGCCGCGCGCCAGGCGGAAGAAGCCCGCAGGCTGAGGGAAGAGGAAGAGGCCCGCAGGCAGGCGGAGGAAGCCGCGCGTCAGGAAGAAGCCCGCAGGCAGGCGGAAGAAGCCGCACGCCAGGCGGAGGAAGCCGCGCGCCAGGCGGAAGAAGCCTCCCGTCAGGAAGAAGAAGCCCGCAGACAGGCGGAGGAAGCCGCGCGTCAGGAAGAGGCCCGCCGGCAGGCGGCAGAAGCCGCGCGTCAGGAAGAAGCCGCCCGCAGCCAGGCGGAGGAAGCCGCGCGTCAGGAAGAAGCCCGCAGGCAGGCGGA
>JAGDAW010000158.1 GCA_017959345.1 Lachnospiraceae bacterium
CGCTCGGCTGCTTGCCAATTCTCGTAGATGCGGTTTTCTTTCAGCCAGCAGCTTTTAGAGACGCCCTGAGGCCGGTTCTCGCATGCCTGAATGATGGAAGTCCAGTTCGCCAGACGGACTTCATGTGTGATCTTATCCATGTGAGTTGCTCCTTTCAGTACTCTAAAAACCAGCTGGTTATTCAGAGTTTTCAGGAGTATATCACAGGCGGTGGGAGTAGTGAAGGCGCATGATTTTACACTTACGCCTCACATCGCAGGAGGGATCGGCAATCAAGGCTGCCGTAGACACATGGCTTGGCCTTGACATCTGAGACAGACTGCGATATCCCCCGAAAACAGGTCCCAAGTGTCAACACAAAACAGAAATCAGGAGTTATTTACACCAACTTCTTGACAAGATCCGTGTTTAACTTGAAAATAAATTCACAACGCATTTAGGACTTGACTGCATATTTTTCCCAACATTGATACATATTTATTAGATCTTCTTCGTTGGCACTATGATCTAAAATACGGCTTGCCTGTACTCCCACCATATGAATAGGCGCAAAATCAATTGGGCGATTCTTTCCTTTGTATGTCGAAATCATTCCCGAAATAACAGGTTGGTTTATTGTTATACTATCTCTTGGAGCAGTCCGATATGTCCAACATAGATGAGGATAATTACGAATATAACACTCCCCTGTGTAAAGTGCAATGTCAATTACAATCATATGCGTTGTCACGCTTAATACTTTTCTACTAATATAGCTGTCTCCAAAAATCTTAGACCCCTCTATCATTGTATCAAGGATTTCCCTTGGAGTATCCTCAAGTCGTGCGACCTTTAAAAACCATCTCCATATTAAAACGAGAGATTTATCACTATAATCCAGCTTCTTTATACTGATATGTAAATCTGAGGAGCATCTAAACCGCAGATAGTCCATCTTCTCTGGCAGATGATCCATAAACCACATGAAAGTTTCCGCCGTTTCTTTCTTATTCATATTCCCGAAGTCGATTCCTCTAGGTGGCAAAATAAAATTGTATTTTATATCTTTTAAGAATCTATGCAGCATTGTAATATTCATTGTTAAATATTCGCACTCCTCTCTGCTGTATCCATGCTATGTTTTACAATTATGTGTCTTGTTTAATGGAAGAATACATCGAATCCTGCATTCAAAAGCTCTATTAATAGACTATCGGATGGGCCTCCTTTTCCCGTGATTACACGAACAAAGAAATGCCACTCAACGTGTTTAACCTGTTTTGTTTGGAGCAAGTACAAATCTCTCTCAATTTCTGACCGTATAAAACTGGTCAAAGACATATACCCATATTTCGCTTCATATATTGTCTTTGTAGATGCATTATAGCCATCTACTATTCTGTTTGCCATTCCATCTGCAAGCGATGTAAATGTATGTTTTACTGCTTGAAACACTCTTCTGATTGACGCTTCAGCTGCTTGCCAGTTCTCATATATTTCAAGACCCAATGTGCCTGAAGCAGTACCTGATAGAGTACTTACTCCTACTCCTCTCCCCGTTCATTACTCTTTGACAGGAGCCTCCCGCTTTCGTCATATGATGTTGGGTAAAAAGATGATATCCGGAGCGTTTCGCACTGCGTGCTCCCACGCTCCTCCCACATTCCGCACTCCCGTGGAGATAAATCTCCACTTCGTGCTCCATGTAGGGCGGGTAAAGAAGCCTTTCTCCCACTTGCAAGCAAGCTTGCCGTGGAAGAAGGCTTTTTACCCTGATATCATCATATTCATAACGCCAGCGGATGCCGTTGATGAGGTCTTCTTCAAGGCCTACCCTTCCGTCTGCGCCGTAGTGATACCGGTATCCGACACTGCCATAATAACGCATGGCCGTGATCCTGCCAAGGGAATCATAGACAGGTTCCGAAGACTGGCCTTGGCAAGAAAGACGCATTTATTACTCTTATTCATAGCGTGTTTACGTCGTAAAGACTATTCAGGCTTATCGAATTCTCGATATTATGGATCGAAGTTCATATCCTCACTTTCATAGTCAAGACTTAATACAAAACCACTTTTTGGTAGCACCTTCATGATCACATTATCCCCGATTTTCACATTTCCGTATGTCATCATATAATATTTTCGCCCGTTAACAACAAGGAATTCTCCCCGGCCTCTGTTTGCATTTACACCAACTCGTGTGTATATTCCTCCAGAATAATCATCCAGTTCACCTTTTTCCTCTACAATGCCAGAAATACTGACCGCATCATCTTCTTTTTCAAACAAAAGATATATTCCTCCGCGGACCAATGGTATTAAGTTAACGATTACCACATAAACGAACGCAACGAAAAAAAATATCAACGCAAACTTTCGCTCTACTGTCATAGATGGATGATTCTTGTAGCGAATCCACTCTGACACAATCAGAGCTAGAAAAAGCGTAAAAACAATTACTCCTGATAGAGGGCTATGGCAGTTCTGTAAACGATATACTTCATAATCGAATGTCATTTCACACTGTTCTCCTTCCACTTCATGATCGTATATGGTTTGGAATAATAATCAAATCGGGGAAAAGGTGTTGACGAAACACACAGGCGCCGAAGACATAGGAATCACCCGTATGCCCGTCCTTGACCGGTACGGTCTGGTACAGCTGTTTTTCCGCACCGGCATCCCCATAGATCCGGTAGCCTTTTCCGTCATGGTGCCGTCTGATCCTGATGTCGAACCTAAAGACGCTGCAGGCAAAGGATTCGTTCTCTTGGACCAACTACCCGATTCCTCATTCCAGCTCGGTATTCCCAAAGGAAGCTTTTAAGCAAAAATGCACAGTATGATAAGATGCCTTTCACGTTTTTATGGAAAATCATCTGCCAGTATGTAGCGAAGCGCTGAAGCAACTAATGGAGAAGATCTTGGCACAATTGTTACTTCTTTCACAATCAAATCATCATATTCATGCAGCTCACCCCCTTGTTCATAATAAACAATCACTACTTCGTCTTCATTCAGAAGGCTGAATGATCTGGGCCCGCTGCCAAACAGTACATTCACTTCAGCATACGGGTCGATGTCAATCACTTCCCGTGCTGTACTTATCCCGGGAATTAATGCGGTAAAGCGTTTTGAATCAACCGGTTTCTCATAGTATACAGCATGATTCACACACAAATCCCTGAACCGCCCAGGTCCGACCGACTCCGAAGCCTCCGCATCTTCTGTTACATTCCAGGAAACATATAAACGTCCCCCGTGCCTGACCTGGTAGACAGAATAAAATCCGGCACTTCTGGTGACCTCAATCGGAAAACGTTTATTAACTGTCTCAAAATATAGCTGCTCCTGCCCTTCTATGATGCGTCCGTAAGTCCCCCTGTTTTCAAAAAAGGGCCATAGCTCTTCTAAATCATATTCAGTTGTAAGAAGATCTTCCAGCGGAGAAATATCATCACGCTTATACTCTTCGTGAATCCATATATTCGTTTCGGCATATTCATTATTCATGCTCAAAGCAACATCATCCGCTTCTTCTTTCGTCCCGTATCCGATGTTTTCTATGGTACCCGAACAGGAAACGAAGAATGTTGACAGCAGCACCACTGACACGATCTTTAAAGCAGATAACAGGTTTTTCATCATTTATCCCATCCTATTCTCACTGCAAAATAAATGGTTTGAGTAGCCGGAGAACTGGTGTCTGACACTGTAATGCGGGCGTAAAGACCGATGCATTGAAAATAAAGCATATTTGCCAAAAAAAGGGGGATCACTCCCCCTTTAACAGAAACACATCCACCGGTGGCCTCACCAGCGACCGGAAAACCTCACCGTCTTCCCTGTTCCCCGCGACACTCCCGTAATGAGTCGGGATGGCCGCCCGGGGGCAGACCGTATTGACAAGCGCCGCCGCTTCCTTCGCGTCCATGGTGTACTTCCCGCCCGCGGGCACCAGGCACACGTCGCAGGAGATGTGCCTAAGCTCGGGGACGGCGTCCGTATCGCCGGCCACATAGTACCGGACGCCCCGGTCGGTCACGAGATAGCCGGTCCAGCCGTTCTCCTTCGGGTGGAAACGCTTCGGGGGCAGGTTATACGCGGGGACCGCATGGATCCCGAGACCCCGGAAGCAGGCGTCCTCTTCCGGGCGAAGGAGCAGGACCTCCGCGGTCCCGGGGACCGCTGGCCCCGGTTCATCGCCCGGACGCAGGAAGTGAAGCGCATCGATGCCCGGAAGGCCTTTCAGCGCATCCGCTTCCTTCCGCATGGTTTCCGGCATGACGAACGCCGTGCCTGCTTTCAGGATCTTCGCGATCGATTCCGGATCGAAATGGTCGAAGTGGCTGTGGGTCACGAAGACCACGTCCGCGTCGTGTGCGGCATCCGTGATCCGGAACGGGTCGAAGTACAGGACCTTCGACCCGGCGATCCGGATGCTGCTGTGGGTATTGATGGTGATATTTTCTGAGTAAAACCGGTCTGTCATGTCCATACCTACGCGATCTCCGCCCCCGAAGGCGCGTCCTTCTCCGACGTCATCAGCACATACTTCCCGTCCGCGTCCTCCGTGCAGAGCAGCATGCCCTCCGACAGGACGCCGGCAAGCTTCGCGGGCTTCAGGTTCACGAGGACCATGACCTTCTTCCCGACCATCTCCTCCGGTGCATAATACGGTTTGATGCCCGAGACGATCTGGCGCACTTCATTTCCGATCTTCACCTTCGAGCAGAGAAGCTTTTTCGACTTCGGCACTTCCTCGCAGGCGATGACTTCGCCCATGCGGAACTCCAGTTTCTCAAAATCGTCAAATGTGATCTCCGGCTTGTGTTCGACCGGCGCGCACGCCGCATCAGCGGCACCTGCCCCCGATGCCGGGGGTTCCCCTGCTCCCGCACAGGCTGCCGTCTCCGTGGAGGCGTCCCGGCCCGCTGCCGGGGCTTCCGCCGCCTTCACGGCTTCCCCGCCCGCAGCAAACGCGGCTGCCCGGGCGGCCGCCTCTTCCGCGGCCTTCTTCTGGGCGGCCATGATCTCCGCCGCTTTCTCCATGACGGCCTTCTCATCCAGGCGGGCAAACAGCATCTCGGGCTTCTCAATCACCTTCGTGCCGGAAGCCACACAGCAGCCGAACCCGGTCAGGCCTTCGAAATCCCGGAGCGCCGTCCCGAACTGGCGGGCGATGCGCTCCGCCGTTGCGGGCATGAACGGCGCAAGGAGGGACGCGCCGGTCATGATGCCTTCCGCAAGGTTGTAAAGGACGGTGGCAAGGCGGTCCTGCTGCGCCGGATCCTTCGCAAGGGCCCAGGGCATGGTCTCGTCGATGTATTTGTTGCAGCGCTTGAACAGCGTGAAGATCTCGGTGATGGCGTCCGCCACATGGAGGGTCTCCATGGCCTTCCGTGCCCCCGCGACCGCCGCATAAGATACAGCCTTCAGTTCGCCGTCCGGGTCCGCCGCGGCGCCCCGGTCCTCCACGACGCCACCGAAATATTTATTGCTCATGGACAGCGTCCGCTGTACGAGGTTGCCCAGCGTGTTCGCGAGGTCGGAATTATACCGCTCGATGATGAGCTCCCAGGTGATGCTGCCGTCGTTCTCGAAGGGCGTCTCATGCAGCACGAAATAGCGCACCGCGTCCATGCCGAACACGTCCGCGAGGTCGTCCGCGTAGAGCACATTTCCCTTGGATTTGCTCATTTTCTCGCCGCCCTGGATCAGCCACGGGTGGCCGAAGACCTGCTTCGGGAGCGGGACGCCGAGCGCCATCAGCATGATGGGCCAGTAAATCGTGTGGAAACGCAGGATGTCCTTCCCGATCAGGTGGACGTCCGCGGGCCAGTACTTCCGGTACAGTTCCCCGTCCGTGTGGTCCACATCGTACCCGAGGCCGGTGATGTAGTTCGAAAGCGCGTCGATCCACACATAGATGACGTGCTTCGGGTCAAACGGCACCTGGATGCCCCACTTGAAGGACGTCCTGGACACGCAGAGGTCCTGGAGGCCCGGCAGCAGGAAATTGTTCAGCATCTCGTTCCTGCGGGACACGGGCTGGATGAACTCCGGGTGGTCGTAAATGTGCTGGATCAGCCGGGGCGCGTACCGGCTCATCCGGAAGAAGTACGCTTCTTCGCTGGCCGGGGAGACCGGGAAGCCGCATTCGGGGCATTTGCCGTCCACGATCTGGGAGGGCGTATAGAACGCCTCGCATTCCTTGCAGTACATCCCTTCGTAGGATCCTTTATAAATATCGCCCTGCTCATAGAGCTTCGTGAAAATCTTCTGGACCGCCGCTTCGTGGTCCGCGTCCGTGGTGCGGATGAACCGGTCGTAACGCATGCCCGTCAGGTCCCAGATGCGCCGGATCTCGCCGGCGACTTCATCCACATACTGCTTCGGCGTCTTCCCGGCGGCCTTCGCGCGGTCTTCGATCTTCTGGCCGTGCTCGTCCGTGCCGGTCTGGAGGCGCACGTCATAACCCTCGAGCTGCTTGAAGCGCGCGATGGCGTCCGCGAGGATGATTTCATACGTGTTCCCGATATGCGGCTTGCCCGACGTATAGGCGATGGCTGTGGTGATATAATAAGGTTTCCTGTTCATATTTCTGATCCTGCCTTCCTGTCCGGGGCGCTTGCGGCGCCCCTCTTAAAACACATGCGTCCCGTCGCCGATCTCCACGGCGTAGAAATCCGCCGCGTAGCCGACCTTCTCAAGATACGCTTTCCCGACCTGTTCCCGGAACGATTCGACGGCTTCGTCCTTCACGATGGCCACCGCACAGCCGCCGAAGCCCGCGCCGGTCATCCGGGCGCCGATGCACCCGTCCACTTTCCAGGCCGCTTCCGCGATGGTGTCGAGCTCGATGCCGGTCACTTCGTAATCGTCCCGCAGGGAAATGTGGGACTGGTTCATCAGCTTCCCGAAGCCTTCGATGTCCCCGGCCTTCAGCAGCTCCACCGCCCGGACGGTCCGCTCATTTTCATAGACCGCGTGCCGGGCGCGGCGCACCACCGTGGGGTTCGCGATGGCGTATTTCACTTTATCAAACACCTCCGGGGAGAGTTCGCCAAGTGTCTGGATCTCCACCACCTGCCGGAGTTCCCGGACCGCTTCGTCGCACTCCGCGCGCCGCTCATTGTACTTCGAATCCACGAGGCCGCGCTTCTTGTTCGTGCAGATGATCAGGATCTTCATGCCGTCCAGGGCAATGGGGGCGTACTCATACGAAAGCGCGGCGGTGTCCAGGAAGATCGCCCGGTCCTTCTTCCCCATGGCGATGGCGAACTGGTCCATGATGCCGCAGTTCAGCCCGTTATAGTGGTTCTCAGAGAACTGGCCGAGGACCGCCAGGTCAAAGGGGTCCACTTCGAAGCCGAACAGCGCGTTCAGCACCTGCCCCATCCCGACCTCCACGGACGCGGAGGAGGACAGGCCGGACGCGTGGGGCATATCGCCCTTCAGGTAAATGTCCATGCCGGTGTCCGGCATCAGGCCGCGCTTCTCCCGGTACGTCCAGATCATGCCCATGAGGTAGTTCGAAAACCCTTTCGAGGGGTCGAACTCAAGCCGGTCCAGGGACCGCTCCATCAGCCCGGCCCTGGAAAAATTCCCGGAGAAGAACCGGACGCGCCGGTCGTCCCGCTTCCGGGCCGCGAAATACGTGCCGATGGTCAGCGCGCACGGGAAGACGTGCCCGCCGTTATAGTCCGTATGCTCCCCGATCAGGTTCACCCGCCCGGGGGAGAAGACGCAGACCGGCTCCCCGCCCGTCTTCCCGTAGACTTCGTAAAAAGATTGTACCAGTTCTTCCCTTGTCACAGCCGTATATCCTTTCTGCCCAAGCCGTTTTTATTGAAACTGCGAATCATAGATTTCGCGGTACAGACCACATGTCTCCAGCAGTTCCCGGTGCGTGCCGGATCCTGCCAGCTTCCCGTCGTCCAGCACGAGGATCCGGTCCGCGTTCATCACGGAAGCGGTCCGCTGCGAGACGATCAGGACCGTCATCCCCGGGTCCAGACGGGAAATGGCTTCCCGGAGCGCCGCGTCCGTCGCGAAATCCAGCGCCGAGGCGGAATCGTCCAGGATCAGGATCCCGGGCCGTCCCGTGAGCGCCCGCGCGATGGCAAGCCGCTGCTTCTGGCCGCCGGAGAAATTCCTGCCGTCCTGCTCCACCGCCGTGTCCAGCCCGTCCTTCTCCCGCACGAAGGACGCGGCCTGCGCATCCTCCAGCGCTTTCCAGAGGGTTTCATCGTCCGCGTCCGGGTTCCCCATCAACAGGTTCGAACGGACGGTGCCGGCAAACAGCACCGCTTTCTGCATGACGACGGCCACCCTGCGGCGGAGTTCGGACGGATCCCAGTCGCGCGTGTCCTGCCCGAAGACGGACAATGTGCCCGCCTTCACCGGGTAATAGCCGGGGATCAGGTGGACCAGGGAGGTTTTCCCGGAGCCCGTGCCGCCGATGATGCCGACGGTCTCGCCTCGCTTCACGGAGAATGAGACGTCCGTCAGGGCGTCCGCCCCCGCGCCCTCATAGCGCATGGAGACGCGGTCGAACCGTATGGCGTCTTCCGTCTCCTCCCGGGGCACGGTTCCCGAAAGCGCCCGTTCCTCGGTCCCGCTCTCCAGGAGCTCCTGGACGCGGTTCCCGCAGGCCGCCGCCTTCGTCATATTGATGATCAGGTTCGCGAGCTTGATCAGTTCCACCAGGATCTGGCCCATGTAATTCACAAGCGCGATCACGGCGCCCTGGGTCAGCGCGCCCGCCTGCACCCGCACGGCGCCGGTATAGATCAGGAAGACGATGGCGAGATTCACCAGCACATACGTCACCGGGTTCATCAGCGCCGCGACCTTCCCCACAAAAAGCTGTTCACGTTCAAGCGTCCCGTTCGCTTCCCGGAACGCGGAGACTTCCCGTTCCTCCCGCCGGAACGCGCGGATCACGCGCACGCCGGTCAGGTTCTCGCGGGTCTTCCCCGTGACGCGGTCCAGGCTCCCCTGCACCTTCCGGTAAAGCGGCAGCGTATACAGCATGATGCCGAAAACCACCAGGGACAGCAGCGGGATCACGACCGCGAAGACCCACGCGGCCTGCACATCGATCGTAAAGGCCATGATCATGGCCCCGAACACCACGAACGGCGAGCGCATGAAGAGCCGCAGCGTCAGGTTCGTGCCGTTCTGGATCTGGTTGATGTCGCTGGTCATCCGCGTGATCAGCGTCGACGCGCCGATCCGGTCCAGGTCCGTAAAGGTCAGCGCCTGGATGTGCGAAAACACCCGGGTGCGGATGCCGGACGCGAAGCCGGTGGCCGCCTTCGCGGAGAAATACTGGGCGGTCAGCGAGCAGCCGAGCCCGACCAGCGCGAGCAGGAACAGCAGGAGGCACATCCACACGATCATGGCGGTGTCCCGGTCCGGGATCGCTTCGTCGACGATCCGCTTCATCACCAGGGGCACGAACAGCTCGAACAGGGCCTCCAGCATTTTAAACAGCGGCGCGAGCACCACTTCTTTTTTATAATTCCGAAGTTCCGAAAGAAGTCTGATCATCCCGTTTACTGCTCATCGAAAAAAGCCGCGGCAGTCTTCACAAGCGTTTCGTAATCCCACACGCCGCCGGTCTCATAACAGGAATGCATGGCCAGGATCGCGAGGCCGATGTCCGCCGTCGGGAACGGCACCTGGATGACGGCGTGGCTCCCCAGCGTACTGCCGCCCGGCAGGTCCGAACGGTTCACGAAAACCTGGAACGGCACGCCCGCCCGCCGGCACAGTTCCTTCACGAAGGCGCCGGCGTACCCGTCCGTCGTGTAGCGCTGGCTGGCCGCGTATTTGAGCAGCAGGCCGCCGTTCAGGACGGGCCGGTTGACGGGGTCGCATTTCTCGGGATGGTTCGGATGCAGGGCATGCCCGTTATCCGCGGACAGCAGGAAGGAGTCCGCGATCATCCGCTGATAGCGCTCTTCCGAACAGCCCAGGCATTCCTTCAGCCGCCGCATCACGTCCGAAAGGAACGTGGATTCCGCGCCCTGGCGCGTGCGGCTGCCCACTTCTTCATTGTCGAAGAACGCGAGGACGGAAATGTATCCGCCGAACGACGCGGACAGGAACCCCTCCAGGCCCGCCGACACGCATTCGAGGTCGTCGAGATGCGGCGCCGCGATCAGTTCCCCCGCCCCGCCGAGCACCCGCGCGGGCTCCCGGACGTAAAGGAAAAGGTCGTAATCCAGGACGTCTTCCTCCCGGACGCCGGCGGATTCCGCGGCCTGTTTCAGGAGCTGCCCTTTCGACGCGGCACAGCCGAGCAGGGGCAGCATATCCTTCTGGACATTGTACGAATACCCGCTGTTCGCCTCCCGGTTCATATGGATGGCAAGGCTCGGCAGGATCAGGAGGTCCCGGTCGATTAAGACGAGCTTCTGCCGGAGTTCCCCGTCTTCCTTCACGATGACGCGCCCCGCCACGGAAAGCGGCCGGTCGAACCAGGTGCTCATCAGCATGCCGCCGTAGCCTTCCACATTCAGGCGGACGTACGGCCCTTCGGCCGTCTCCGGGTTCTCCTTCAGCTTGAAGGAGGGCGAATCCGTGTGGGCGGCGTACACCCGGAACCCTTTCGGCGATTCCGGGATATGGAACGCGGTCAGCGCGGACCCGTTCCGGATGACGTAATAGGTGCGCCCGGCCTGTATCTCCCACGCGTCCTTCTCGGACAGGGGGACGGCGCCGGCGCCTTCAAGCGCTTTCCGCACATTTTCCACGGCGTGGAAAGCGGTGGGCGACGCGTTCAGAAAATCAGTCAGTTGCATAAAACAGGTCTTTCCGTAAATCGTTACAGCAGGAAAATGTTATGTGCCCTGCACTCGGCGCGCATGACGTCGGGCCAGACCGAAGCCTGGACCTCCCCGATGTGGGCGCGTCCCAGGAGCAGCATGCAGAGCCTGGACTGGCCGATGCCGCCGCCGATGGTGTACGGCAGCTCGCCGTTCAGCAGCATCCGGTGGTACGGCAGGGCCTTCCGCTCCGGGCAGCCCGCCTTCTCAAGCTGCTCCGCCAGCGACTTCTCATCCACGCGGATGCCCATGGAGGAGATCTCCAGCGCGCACCCGAGCTCTTCGTACCAGAACAGGATATCGCCGTTCAGCTGCCAGTCGTCATAGTCCGGCGCGCGCCCGTCGTGGCGCTCGCCGTTCGGGAGCTTATCCCCGATCTTCATGAGGAAGACGCATCCGAGTTCCTGACAGATCCGGTTCTCCCGCTCCTTCGGGGTGAGGTCCGGGTAGCGCGCATACAGCTCCTCCGTGGTCAGGAAATGGATCTCCTTCGGCAGCTTCTTATAAGCCTGGGGGTACTTGTACCAGACTTCGTGCTGCATGTGGCGGATCACCTTGAAAATGACCTTCACGGTCTCCTCAAGCGTCTCCAGCGTGCGCTCCTCCTTCGTGATGACCTTCTCCCAGTCCCACTGGTCCACATAGATGGAATGCAGGTTGTCCGGGGTCTCGTCCCGGCGGATGGCGTTCATGTTCGTATAGAGGCCTTCGCCCGGCAGGAAACCGTATTCCTTCAGCGCCATGCGCTTCCATTTCGCGAGCGACTGCACCACTTCGATGGTCTCCCCGGGCGCGCACATGATGTCGAAGGAAACCGGGCGCTCCACGCCGTTCAGGTCATCGTTGAGGCCGGTCTTCTTCTCCACGATCAGCGGCGCGGAGATCCGCTCCAGGTGCATCTCGCGCCCGAATTCCTTCTGGAACGTGTCGCGGATGAACTTGATGGCTTCTTCCGTCTCCCGGACGGACAGCCTGGGGTCATAGTCCTTCGGAATAATCAGACTCATCTTCTCTCCTCCCCGCGGATAACGGTCCGCGGACCCGTATGGTGATATCCCCTGTGGAAAGCCGGACCCGTGCGCCTCCGGAGGTTCTGACGATCAGCGCCCCGGTGTCATCGATGGCTTCCGCGTACCCGCAGTGCGGGCCCCCGTCCCCCGGCTGCTCATTCCGGGAAAGCGGTATCCGTCCCGCATCGTATGCCGCCACGGCCTCCGGGCTCCCGTACACGACCGCCCGCCCCAGCACGCAGGACCGTTCCCGGTACAGCGCGAGGTAGGAGGTATCGTGCAGGTTCCGGATCTCCCGCAGGAGTTCCCGGCTGATGGCCGCCGCGAGGGCGTTCCGGTCCAGGTCCGGCGCCTGCAGGCTCCCGGCGGTATCCCTGATCTCATCCGGGAACGCGCGGTCCGTCACATTGATCCCGATGCCGACGACAAGCCATGCGTCGCCCGGGGCTCTCTGGACGGTCTCCGAAAGGATGCCGCAGCATTTCCGGCCGTTTACGTATAAATCATTGACCCACTTGATCCGCAGGTCGCAGTCCGTCAGGGAACGGATGGCGCGCACCGCCGCCGCCGCCGCTTTCGCGGTGACCCGCACGGTCTCCCCGTCCAATGTGCCCGCCGGACAGCAAAGCGTCATATAAAGCCCCGCGCCGGGCGGGGAATCGAACGTACGCCCCATGCGGCCGCGCCCCGCGGTCTGCCGCTCCGCGAGCAGCAGGAGGGGCCGATCCAGCCCGCCGTAAATCCGGCGTTTCCCTTCGCTGTTCGTGGAATCGATCTCCGGGAACACGACGATATCCGGGATCTCCTCCGGCATCAGGCTGCGGTACGCATCCCGGACCCGTTCTTCCGAAAGTGCCTTCATCCCTTTACACCGCAATGCCCTTGAACTGGCTCTCATACAGGTGCCGGTACAGCCCGTCCCGCGCCAGCAGCTCTTCGTGGGTGCCCTGCTCCTCGATCCGCCCGCGGTTCATGACAAGGATCCGGTCCGCGTTTTTGATCGTGGAGAGCCGGTGCGCGACGATGAAGCTGGTCCGCCCTTCCATCAGCTTCGTGAACGCGGACTGCACGCGCAGCTCCGTCCGGGTGTCGATGGAGGACGTGGCCTCGTCCAGGATCAGCATGGGCGGGTCCGCGAGCATCACCCGCGCGATGCAGAGCAGCTGCTTCTGCCCCTGGGACAGGCTCCCGCCGTCCTCGCCGACCGCCGTATCATAGCCGTCCGGAAGCCGCCGGATGAAGCCGTGCGCGTGGCAGGCCTTCGCGGCTTCGACCATCTCCGCTTCCGATGCGTCCGGGCGGCCGGTCATCAGGTTCTCCCGGATGGTGCCGGACGAAAGCCAGGTGTCCTGGAGGACCATCCCGAAGCGGCTCCGGAGCTCTGCCCGGGTCATGTCGCGGATGTCCGTCCCGTCGATCCGGATCACGCCGGACCCGATCTCGTAAAAACGCATCAGCAGGTTGATGAACGTGGTCTTCCCGCAGCCGGTGGTGCCGACGATGGCAATGTGTTCGCCCGGCTTCGCCTCGATGTTCAGGTCCTGGAGCAGGGGCTTCGCGGGATCATAGGAAAAATAAACGTGTTCCGCCTGCACGTGGCCGCGGGCCGTCCGGGCGGCGGGTTCCGCGTAAGACGCCGGGACCGCGGCCGCTTCCGCATCCTGCAGGGCGGAAGCCGCTTCCGCGGTCTCCCGGTCCGGGGTCTCCGTCTCGGCCTCGATCAGGCTGTAGACCCGTTCCGCGCAGACGAGCGCATTTTCCAGTTCGGTCACGACGCCGGAGATCTCATTGAAAGGCTTCGTGTACTGGTTCGCGTACGTCAGGAAACACGTGAGCATGCCCACCGTAAACCCGCGTCCGCCGAGCACCGCCCACGCGCCGAAGCCGCCGACCGCGGCGTACACCAGCGCGTTCACGAACCGGGTCGTGGGGTTCACGAGCGAGGAGAAGAACACGGCCTTCATGGACTGGTCCTTCAGCGTCTCGTTCAGTTCGGCGAACTTCGCCTTCACCTGTTCCTCCTGCCGGTACGCCTTCACCACCTTCTCGTTCGTGACGGTCTCGTGGATCATGGCGGTCTGCTGCCCCCGGGTCACGGACTGCGCCTCAAAGAACCGGTGGGTCTTCCGCGCGATGTACCGCGCGATGAACAGGGAAAGCGGCGTGATGAGGATCACGACGAGGGCGATCCACACATGGACGGAAAGCATGAACGCCAGGGTCCCCAGGATGGTCAGGACCCCGGTGAAAAGCTGTGTAAAACCCATCAGCAGGCCGTCCGCGACCGTATCCACGTCCGCCACGACCCGGCTGACGATATCCCCTACGGGGTGGGCGTCCAGATAGGCAACCGGCAGGTGCTGGATCCGGGAAAACGCCTGTACGCGAAGATCCCGGACCACCCCGCAGACGATCCGGTTATTCAGGATATTCATGGCCCACTGGCAGACCGCGGTCACCCCGGTCACGGCCCCCATGGTGATGAGGATGGGCACAAGCCCCTCAAAGTTGACCGCGGAAGGGCCGATGACCAGGTCCACCGCGTCCCCGATCAGGATGGGGAGGTACAGCGTGGACAGCACGGTCAGCACGGCCGCGGCGAAAGAAAGCGCGGCCTGCCCCCTGTAAGGCCTCAGCGAATGGAGGACTTTTTTTAAGGTATCTCTCCGCATACGCGCAGCTCACATTCAGATGGTTACAGGTACGGTATCGTTTAGATAATTGTATACGTCAGGGCTGCCGCGCCGTACGTCCCGGCGTCGTTCCCGAGTTCCGCGAGCACGATGTCGCCGTACTTGTCCGTGATGTGCGTCAGCTGGGCCACATAATTCTTCACCACGTCCAGCAGGATCTGCCCGGCTTTCGACACGCCGCCGCCCAGGATAATGATGTCCGGGTCCGTGGTGTGGATAATGTGCGAAATGGCAAGGCCGAGGTACTTCCCGAACACCTCCAGCGCCTGCAGGCCGACGGGGTCCCCTTCCTTCGCCGCGTCCACCACGCCCTTCGCGGTGAGCCGCTCTTCCGCGCGGAGCTTCGACGGGATGGTCGTCTCCTTCAGGATGGTCCTGGCGGAACGGACGATGCCGGTCGCGGACGCGTACTGCTCCAGGCACCCGCGGTTCCCGCAGTTGCAGGGCAGCTTCTCCAGCGGGTTCACGACCATATGGCCGAGTTCGCCGCCGACGCCGTGCCTTCCGGAAATGATCCGGCCGCGGTTGATGATGCCGCCGCCGACGCCGGTCCCCAGCGTGATCATGGCCGCGCTTTCGTGGCCCTTCGCGACGCCGTAGGTCACTTCCCCGAGGGCGGCGACATTGGCGTCATTCGCGCAGATGCAGGGCACGCCCGAGAGCTCCTGCAGCTCCTTCGCGGGGTAGCAGGCCCCGATCCCGATATTGACAAGCTTGCTGCAGTAACCGTCTTCCGTGATGGGGCCGGGCAGGCCCATGCCGATGGCCGTGAGCTGTTCGCGCTCCAGCCCAAGCTGTTTCAGTTTCTCAAAAATGGCGTCCCGGATATCCCCCCACAGAAGGAACTGGTCCGCGCCGTGCCTGGTGGGGATGCTGAACGAGCAGACCGCCCGCTCGTATTTGGGGAAAATCGCGATCTTAATGGTCGTACCGCCTACGTCTACGCCGGCTACATACTCCTGCATAAAAACCTCCTGGATCTGAATCCCGCCCGGAAGGGGGACATAGTTAGGTTATATTCTACTAAACACCGCACTTTCTTTCAAGTAGGGAATCGCTTATTTTTGCGATCCGGCGGGGCCGGGCGCCCGGAGATTTGCTGGGCGGGCCGGAAATATGCTATAATGTTTTTTTACGCGTCCCGTGCCTGTTTCCTAATAGGAACGGGCGCCGTCCCCGCACTCAGGCCGTACACGCTGTCTGCGCCGTCCCGCGCGTCCGCCGGGCGCGCGTCAGACGCATCCCAATAAAGCAAACAAACCGCGAAAAGGAGGTTTTAAATCCATGAACGACACCCCGTCCGCCCCCTTCACCTTCAGGGACGCCGCGTCGGCGTGGCTCCGCGCCGAGCAGCCCATGATCAAACCGTCCTCCCTGGTCAAATACCGGAGCGACCTTTCACACCACCTGCTGCCGGTCCTTGGGGACCTGCCGGTCTCCGACATCTCCCGGGACCGGATCCGCGCGCTCATCTCCGACCTTCTGACCGGCGACGCCGGGACATTCCCGCCCCGGATGCCGCTCTCCCCGAAAAGCGTGCTCTGCGTCCTGACGCTGTTCAAGACCATCCTGCGCTATACGAAGACCGAGCTCGGGCAGGAAGTCCGGGATTTCACGGGGATCACCGTCCGGCAGAACCGGAGGCCGCTCCGCACATTTTCCGAGGAGGAACAGCGGGCGCTGAACCGCTACCTGCTCTCCGACCCCTCCCCGACCAATGCCGGCATCCTCCTGGGGCTCTACCTGGGCCTCCGGATCGGGGAGGTCTGCGCGCTGAAATGGGAAGACATTTCCCTGAAGGAACGGACGCTCCTGGTGCGCCATACCATGCTGCGGCTCCCGGACGCCGGCGCGCAGTCCGGCGCGCGCACCCGGGTGCTCCTCTCGTCCCCCAAGAGCCAGTCCTCCTACCGCAGGATCCCCCTCCCGGACGAACTCTGCGCGTACCTCGCGAAGCTCCGGCGGCCGAAGAACGCCTACCTGCTGTCCGGCTGCCCGGACGTCTGCACGGAGCCCCGCACGATGACCAACCGCTTCCGGTCCGTCATGCGGCGGCTCGGGATCCGCAGCGTCACGTTCCACACCCTGCGGCACACATTTGCGACCCGCTGCATGGAGATCGGGTTCGACGTCAAATCCCTCAGCGAGATCCTGGGCCACGCGAACGTCAGCATTACGCTGAACCGTTACGTCCATCCTTCGATGGAGTTCAAGCGGGACAATATGAGCCGGATCGGGAAGATGATCACGAGGTAAGGAGCAAGGGGACGCCCCTCCGCCATTCGGCCGCATTTCCGGGATAATCGGACATTCCATCCCGCGGTTTTTCGTGTATAATAAAAGCACGGCACGATCAATAACCGCAACTACACACAGGAGAACCCGCACCATGAAACTTTCCTCCCTCCTCTACTTCATCGGCTTCGGCGCGAAGACCTTCCTCCTCCGGAAGAAGGACCCCATCCTCGGCACCGTCATCGTGACGGACCGCTGCAACCTGCACTGCAAGCACTGCTCCGTGAACAACATCACCGCCGTCGTCCACCCCTACGTGAAAGTCCGGGCGGAGATGCAGCAGCTCTATGACATGGGCGTGCGCATCCTGTTCTTCTGCGGCGGGGAGACCTTTTTGTGGCAGGACGGCGGGAAAACGCTGCGCGACCTCGTCGTTGAAGCGAAAGAGATGGGCTTTATGATCGTCAATGTGGTCACGAACGGCACATTTCCCATCGACCTCCCGGAGGCGGACCTGATCCTCCTCAGCCTGGACGGCGACCGGGAGCGCCACAACCTGATCCGCGGCGACACCTACGACACGATCATGAAAAATGTGGACGAAGCCACCGCGGACAATATCTGCTTCTACATGGCCATCAACCAGCTCAATAAAGGCGCCATCCGCAGCGTCTGCGAGACCGCGAAGGCGAAGAAAAACGTGCGCGCCGTCTCCTTTAATTTCCACACGCCCTACCCCGACACGAAGGACCTCGCCCTGTCGGTGGAGGAGAAGGAAGCGTGCTGCCGGGAGATCGGGCAGCTGATGGACGAAGGCTGCCCGGTGTTCAACCTGAAGAGCGCGTTCCCGTACCTGGTCCACAACACATTTCCCACGCCGTGCTACCAGTGCGTGGTGATCGAGGACGGGAAGGTGTCCGTCTGCGGGCGGTGCATCGACGTGCCCGGCCTGTGCGAACAGTGCGGGTATTTCTTCGTGGCGGAATACACGCTGCTCTTCTCCGGAAAGCCGAAGATCATCTTCGAAGTGCTGAAGACGTACCTGAAATACGTATAAATCCACGCCGCAGCGCACGGGACGCCGTGCAGAATGCGCACCCGGCGGCCATGCCGCCCTTACAGGAGTACCCCAATGAGCCTGATCACCACCCTGACCCGCACCTGGCTGACGCGCACGCTGAAGCCCTTTACCTTCCTGAATGAGTATGACCGGGTCCTCCCGTACGGGGACCTGGACCGGCTCGGCCTCTACATCCATATCCCCTTCTGCCGGAGCATCTGCGCCTTCTGCCCGTACTGCAAAGTGCTTTACGACGCGGAGAAGATGAACCGGTACATTGACGCGCTGATCCGGGAGATCCACCTCGTCGGGGAGACGTATGCGGGGAAGAAAGAGGTGACGAGCCTCTATTTCGGCGGCGGCACGCCCGCGCTCGCGGCGGACCGGCTGCCGGAGATCCTGGACGCGGTCCGGGCGCATTTCGTGATCACGGAGGGGATCGGCCTCGAACTCCATCCGGACAATGTGACCGTCCCCGTCCTCACGAAACTCCGGGACGCCGGCGTCACGAAGATCAGCATCGGGATCCAGTCCTTCCAGCCGAAATACCAGGAGGTCCTGGGGCGGACGCTGTCGCACGCCGCCGGGGGCGATTTTGGGCCGGAAGCCGGCAGCCCGGACACGTCCCGCCGCGGGGAGGACTGCCCGGACCGGCACGCCGATGCCTCCCCGGCGCCTTTTAGCCGCGGGGAAAGCCCCGCCGACCGGCTTGCGGCCGCCCTGGAAGCGGTCCCCTTCGAAACGGTCTCCATGGACTTCATCTTCGCGCTGCCCGGGCAGACGTACGAGGACCTGAAGGCGGACATCGAGACCGCGTTCACGCATGGGGCGAACCACATTGCCATCTACCCGTACATTGACTTTACCTTTACGAAGAGCACGGTGCCGGTGATGCCCAAGAAGGAGAAGAAAGCGCTGCTTGACCGGATCACCGCCTGGTGCGCGTCGCAGGGCTATGTGCGGAACACGATCTGGACGTTCGCGAAGGAGCCGGAGGCGGGGTATTCCTCCATGACGCGGGAGAATTTCCTGGGGTTCGGCTGTTCCGCGACGACGCTGCTCCGCGACCAGTTCAAGATCAATACGTTCTCCATCGACGAATACTGCCGGCGGATCGGCGAAGGGACGCTGCCCACCTGCCTCACGACGCGGTTCGTCAAACGCCAGCGGATGGTATACTACCTGTTCTGGACCGCTTACAGCACCCGCGTCGACCCGAAGGACTTTGAGGCGTTTTTCGGGGGGCCGCTGAAGAAGCTGTACGGGTTCGAGCTGTGGCTGGTGAAGGCATTGGGCTGCGCGGTGGAAAAGGACGGCGTGTATGAGATGACGCCGAAAGGGGCGTTCTATTACCACTATTACGAGCAGTATTACACGCTGGCGTACATAGATAAGATGTGGGGGATCCTGAGGAAAGAGGCGTTCCCGGAGCGGATCGAGCTGTAAGGGAAATGGCAGGAATACCTGTTGCGTCCGGACAGGGTGACTCCCTTATTCCAGCCTTTTTTCCCTATACTCTGAAACAGATTTTAAGGGATGCACACCAAAAACAGACCGTGAACGGCACTGTTCGTCCACGGTCTGTCTGATTCTGTAAAAATATTTTCCCGATGCGGTCCGGCGGGCCTTATCCCTGCGCGTCCTTCATCGCCTTCTCGGCGAACCGGAGCGCGTCTTCCGGCGTCTCCGCGACGTCCGTCTGCGCCAGCACGTATTCATGGATGAAGCCCTGCGCCGCGTATTGGCGCATGAGCCCGACCAGCGGGTTGTAAAAGCCCTCCGTGTTCAGCAGGACGATGGGCTTCTCGCACAGCCCGAGCTCCTTCAGCACGACGGTCTCAAAGAACTCGTCCAATGTGCCGACGCCGCCCGGCAGGACGATGAACGCGTCCGACATCCCGATCATGAGCTGTTTCCGCTCCGCCATGGTCTTCGTGGTGATCACGGTCGTATCGTCGCTGAGGTGCGGTTCGAAACGCATCATGAACTCCGGGTAGACGGACACCGGTACGCCGCCGCGGTCGATCACGCCGTTCGCGCAGGCGCCCATGCTGCCGGCTCTCCCGCCGCCGAATACGAGCGTATGCCCGCGTTCCGCGATCCGCCGCCCCACTTCATAGGACGCATCCAGCAGTGCTTTATCCACGTCCGGCGCCGCGCCGCCGTAAATACAGATCTTCACGTTCCGTTTCCTTTCCGTCAGCGTTTCAGCGCGCCCGTCAGCCATACATGGCACTTCAGGCGGCAATGCGCCTGCGGTACGCCCTGGATGTCCTTCTCGTTCACGGCCACCGTGACCGGGATCCCGTTCGACTCCACAAGCATCCGCCAGAAACGTTCCCCCGTCATCTTATTGCTCACCAGGTTCGCGCTCTGGATGGTGCCCATGAGGTAATACTGGTCCGACTCCAGGCCATGGGGCATGAAGAAGCTCTCCACCATGGTGAAGACGTCCGTATCCCTCAGGTGCTCCATGATGTACTTGTACCGCCGGATCTCCTCATCCGCCACATGCGCGATGGCGCCGATGTCCCCCTTCGCGGCGTCCTCCAGGAGCTGCGCGTCCTCTTCACGGTTCCGCGCCCGGTCCGGCACGCGCTCCGGCTGGTCCAGCGGAAGGATCACCGTCGCGTCCTTCGCAAGCGCGGAGAAACAGACCCGGGTGAATTTCAGGTCCAGGTCTTCCATGCCGCGCACCACGTCGACCACATTGGTCACATGGAAGATCAGCGCCAGTCCGACGCGGTAATCCTCGCACATGCCGATGTAGCCTTCCCGTGCGCTCTCATGCGTGCAGGACGTCACCGATTCCGAGGAAATCCGGGTGGAGGAAATATACGGGAAGTAGTATTCCGGGATGATGTTCCCGTACTCATCCACTTCCCCGATCACCGTGACGCCCGCCCGTCCGCCGACTTCGCGGGAGGCTTCCGCCACGTTCGATCCCCCGGACTTCGAGGTGATGCTGACGCGCTCGGGCTTATCCAGCACCCATTCCACGAGTTCCTTCAGTTGTTTGCGCGTATGGGCTTCGGAAAATCCGACCGCCCGCAGGTATTCATGCATGCGTGATCAGCCTTTTTTCGGCACCAGGAGCGCCGTGCCGCCCATGTAGGGCCGGAGCACTTCCGGAATGGTGACGGTCCCGTCCGCCTGCAGATGGTTCTCCAGGAACGCGATCAGCATACGCGGCGGCGCCACGACCGTATTGTTCAATGTGTGGGCCAGATACCGGCCCTTCTCGCCGTTTACGCGGATCCGGAGCCTTCTCGCCTGCGCATCCCCCAGGTTCGAGCAGCTGCCCACTTCGAAGTATTTCTTCTGCCGCGGGGACCATGCCTCCACGTCCAGGGACTTCACTTTCAGGTCCGCGAGGTCGCCGGAGCAGCACTCCAGCGTCCGGACCGGGATCTCCATGCTGCGGAAGAGGTCCACGGTATTCTTCCAGAGGCGGTCAAACCACACCGGGCTCTCCTCCGGCCTGCAGACCACCACCATCTCCTGCTTCTCGAACTGGTGGATCCGGTACACGCCGCGTTCTTCGATGCCGTGTGCGCCTTTCTCCTTCCGGAAGCAGGGGGAATAAGAGGTCAGTGCCAGCGGGAGGCTCTCTTCCGGGATGACCTGGTCGATGAACCGGCCGATCATGGAGTGCTCCGACGTCCCGATCAGGTACAGGTCCTCGCCTTCGATCTTATACATCATGGCGTCCATCTCCGCGAAGGACATGACGCCGGTCACCACATTGGAACGGATCATGAAGGGTGGCACGCAGTAGGTGAAGCCCCTGCCGATCATGAAGTCGCGCGCATAGGCGATCACCGCGGAATGCAGGCGCGCGATGTCCCCCATCAGGTAATAGAAGCCGTTCCCGGCGACGCGGCGGGCGGAATCCAGGTCGATACCGCAGAAGGACTCCATGATGTCCGTGTGATACGGGATCTCGAAATCCGGGACCACGGGGTCCCCGAAGCGTTCGATTTCCACATTTTCGGAGTCGTCCCGGCCGACGGGTACGGAGGGATCGATGATGTTCGGGATGATCATCATCTTCTGGAGGAGGGTCTCTTCGACCTGCTTCTCTTCTTCGGACAGCGCGTTGATGCGCTCCGTATCCTTCGCGATCTCCGCCTTCACGGCTTCGGCGCCTTCACGGTCGCCCTGCTTCATCAGGACGCCGATCTGCTTCGAGAGCTTGTTATGGTTCGCCCGGAGATCCTGTACCTCGGTCTTGATCTCCCGGTTCCGACGGTCGAGCTCCAGGACTTCATCCACGAGCGGGAGCTTCGCGTCCTGGAATTTCTTACGGATGTTCTCCCTGACGGCATCCGGGTTCTCACGTACAAACCTGATATCTAACATAATGCACCTTCTCTCACGTTTAATGGAAACCGCCGCGGCTGCGGGGCGTATCGTTCATTATACATCACCCGCCCGGAAACATCAAGGGCGAGTTGCGGAATGTCGTCTCATTTTCCCGAAAATACGGAAAAAGGCGGCTCCCGGTGGGAACCGCCTGTAAACGGCAGCGGGTTATGCCGCGGGCCGCATGTAGCCGGCGGGGCTTTCTTCTGCGGGCACCGCTTTCTTCCGGTTCTTCACCAGGGCGGACACCCCGAAAATAAGGCAGAAAGCCAGGAAATAGAGCCCCAGCATCAGGAGCGGGTTCAGGAACCGGAGGCCCTGCGCCGTGAGTTGTCCCGCCACGCCCTCGAAAAAGGGCACGCCGCCGAGGTTCCGGTAGAGCATGAAATCGAAATCGAACAGGAAATCGACCGCGATCACCGGTACCGAGGCCAGGAAATGGAAAAGATAGCCTTCCAAAACCCTGGAGAACGACAGCCGGCCGCGCTCCGACACGATCAGCAGGACACCCATGAACATCATCAGGAAATGCCAGATCATGGAATATAACGCGCCGAACGTCAGCGCCGGGTAATATTTCAGGGCATTCAGGAACAGCAGGTTGGACAGGCCGCCGAGGATGCCGCCCGTCGTCACCCAGCACTCCGCGTACCGCTGCACCTTCCCCTTCCCGAAACCGGTGAGGATCGCCGCGGGCATGATTAAGGAGCATGTATCGAACGGGAGGAGGCCGGTATTGAACGCGCCGAACCGGAGGATGTCGTAGTAAGACTCCCATGCGGTCTTCCCGAGATAGAACAGGGTCAGGAAGATGCCCAGGAACCCCACGGTCCTCCTGGCCTGTTCGTGCGTACGCTTCCGCAGTACCGCCGCGAGCAAAGCGATCAGGACCAGGGAAACCGCAAGGTAGATGTACTGGGCCGGGCCGCCGAAGTCCTGCCCGGTATAACCCTCAATATTATACTTGTAATCAAAAAAATGATAAGCGCCTGAGAACATTCGAATCCATCATTCTCCTTATTTCCGTCAAAATCTTATAGAGTATACTCCATCCGGAGGGAAAATGCAAGCGCTTTGTTCATAATTTGTTAACAAAATGTTCCTGTCTTGGCAATATCTGTTTCGTATTTTATTTACTTCTTGCCCTTATACTGAACCCAGTGATTGAAACATGTTGATTTTTCTCTCTTGATTGTCGGCTTCATTCCGATTCCCTCCTTTTTGTTCTGTGTATCCGGATACACGAACCCCCTGGGCAGGACGTCTTCGGGCGTCCTGCTTATTTTTTGTGGGCGCAACGTCTTTTGGACAGGAACCGGCCCTCCTTTCATCCCTCATCGCAATATCCGATCCATCGGTTTCCCCTTTGCCAGTTCGTCCACCAGCTTGTCCAGCTGCCGGATCTTCTTCATCAGCGGGTCCTCGATCACTTCGACTTTCACACCGCAGACAGAGCCGGTAATCAGCTCCGCCCGCGGATTGTATGCCGGCGCGTTGCCGAAGAACTCCGCATAGGTCACATCGAGATCTGTCGCCTCCATATCATATCCGGTCAGCCACGAGGTGACTTCATCAACCTCTGCCTTGGTACGGCCTTTCCTCTCCGCCTTAGCCACAAGCAGCGGATATACTTTTGAAACCTTCATATCAAAAACGGATTGTCTGGGCATCGTTCGTCACCTCACGCATGGTTTCCGGTCTTCCGACACCAGTCCGCGATCTCTGCGATCAGATCCAGCGGAAGATCATCGGAATACGGGATCTGAATGGATCCCTTGCTGTATCTGCAGCCTGCCTGATCCAGCTTTTCCGCAAAAAACGTCACCGCTTCCGGCCCCGGATACAGCCCGATGTGCTTCTTCGCGGCGGCAAAATGGATGATGTTATGGCCGTTCCACAAGGTCGGCATGGACCAGGAGATCTTCTCGACCGCATCCGGCAGGCTGGCACGGAGCACGTTTCGCACGCTTTTCAGATTGCCCCGGATCGCTTCGTCCTGTACAAGGATATACGCGTCTACCGTCTCCGGCGCTTTCCCGCAGTAATGGCTCTGGTTTTCTTTTTTGAATGTGCGTCCGCACTTCGGGCATTTCCACATGGTTTACTTCCTTTCACGGATCACAAGGTGTACGCTGTCCCCGTCGCCTTTGCCAGGCTGTTCTCGGATCTCTTTCAGAAGCCCGATCCGATCGCACACGTTTCCGGCTCCATCCTGCACACTCATGTTCACAATACTTCCTTCGTCATTCACAGCTCAAACATCGCCAGCAGCCGCCTGAACGTGTCCTGCCCATCGAGACAGGTATCCGTAAGCCAGCCCTTTTCATTGTCCCACTCGGACAGCCCCCGGTAGCAAAACGCCTTTTTGCTGTCCTCGATAAGGAAAGGGACGATACCGAACCGCAGGCATTCTTTCAGCGCGATCAGCCGCCCGCCCACGACGCCAGGGCGTTTTTTGTAATCCCCTACGGCAAACCAGTCGCGCGTCGAATCCTTCGTGTCGCGTTTGAGAAGGAGATTCAGTTTTGCTTCAAGCCCTTTATAGGAGATCATGTTCAGCCCTGGCTTTCATCTTAACTTATTTTACCGCAAAACGGGCAAAAAGCAAAGATTTTGAAGCAGCGTTTACGGAAAAGTAAAGATGTCTGAAAGGTGTCCGTTGAGCTGGCACCATTTGTACCCCCCGTAAAGGATGCTTGTCCAGTGAGCATCCTGATTACCGGGAAGGGCGTAGACTAAAGCGACACCCTTTATC
>JAGDAW010000159.1 GCA_017959345.1 Lachnospiraceae bacterium
CTGCTGCTGAACACCGTGCTGAGCGTGATCAATACCGGCAGCTTTTTCCCGAAGGAAGCCTGGATCAGCTTTGGGAGAACGCGGCGCTCCTGCTGTATTTTAACCTTGGCGTACTGTTCTATCTTGGGCGCATGGGCGCCTTCATCCATAAAGGCGCCGTGTCCGGGAAGAAGTACACGCGGATCCTGATTCCTTCGTTCATTTTCATCCTTTTTGCGGATATTTTCTTTATCATCATCTCCCTGTTCGAAGGGGGGCTCTTCCGGGGCTGGCTGGCAAAGAAAGAACTGGAAAATGAGTAGCGGACAAATGCCCCGGACGTGAAGGTCCGCGGTTGGCCGGATGGGCCGCGCAGAGCGGTATTTTTGGAGGTAAACAAGCATGGATAAGAAAACCGTACTGGAAAACCTGGCCCGCGCGGCCTTTGAAAACGGCGCGTTCAACGGCGCCTGGCTCTACGCTGAAAACGGCGGGATCGTAAGCAAGGGCGCGTTCGGCTTCCGCGACGCGGAGAATCAGGTCCCGATGACGGAGGACAGCATTTTCGAGATGGCATCCGTCTCCAAGATGTTCACGGCGACGGCCGTTATGCTCCTCGTCAGGGAGGGCAAACTGTCCCTGGACGGGGAATACACGGCGCTCTTTCCCGAATACCCTTACAAGGGCGTGACGATCCGGCACCTGCTGACCCACACGAGCGGTATGCCGTTTTTCGATGTGGAGGAACTGGTCGGCCCCGTCCTTGACGAAGAAAAAAGGATCCCGGAAAACAGCGAGATCATTCGCCTGATCCGCAAAACCGGGGCAGGTCCCGCCTGTGCGCCGGGTGAGGCGTTCGAGTATTCCGACGTCAACTACATGTTGCTCGCCAATGCGGTGGAGAAGGCTTCCGGCATGAAGTTCGAGGACTTCATGAAGAAGCACGTATTTGAGCCCGCCGGCATGAAGGATTCGGGCATTTACCACACCCGCAGGGACGGGAGGCCTTCCGGCCGTTTCACCCGCAATATGGTACTGGAAGACGACGGCCGTTATGTGCCTTCGGACGTCTCGGCATCTTCCGCGAAGTACGTGGTCGGCTCGGACGGCATGAACGGCTGCGATTATCTATACACCACCATATTCGATATGCTCGCCTGGGACAGGGCGCTCCGTGAAGAGAAGGTGCTGACGCTTGAGGAACAGCGTATCATGTACGCCCCGATGCCGCTTACCGGCGGCGGGATCGCCGGCTCCGGTGATGACGAAGGCTACGGCTTTGGCTGGGAGTTCCATACCGAACCCGGGCGCGGGTTCATCGTCAGTCACTCGGGCGGCATGCCGGGACTCGGAACATGGTTCGAGCGTTTTGTCGACGCGGACCGCGTGATTGTATGTATGAACTGCCGCGACTATTCGGATGCCAGGGCGTACTGGTCCTTCGAGGAAGGCCTGGAGGCGGTCGCGAGGGATAAGGAGCCGGAGCCCTTCATGACGCTCGAGGATATCGTGGTCAAAGACCCGGATCGGTCGGACTGGGCGCGCTTCTGCGGAAAATACGAGCACCCCGAAGACGCCGATTTCATTGTCGACGAAGTCTTTATGAAAGACGGCGCGCTTTACGCGAACGCGATCGACGACGAGGGCGACGCGCTGACATTCCAACTCTATCCCATCGGGGAAAATGTGTTCGGCAGAAAACGCGGCCTGCTCAGGCTGGCCTTCGGCGAAGACTGCCTGATGTTTGATGAATACACCTGCAGAAAGCTGCAGGAATAACGTCCGGAAAACCGGACGGCATCCGGGGAGGGAAGCCATGCGGATCGGATTGGTTTCATACCGATGTGAGAATCGGAACACCGCGTTCAATTTGGGCCAGATCGAACGGGCCATGAAATGCGCCGAGGGGAAAGCGGACCTGCTCTGCTTTGGCGAAGCGTTCCTGCAGGGCTTTGACGCGCTTTGCTGGGATTATGAAGCCGATCAAGCCATCGCGCTCGAGCGCGCATCCGATACATTTTCCCAGCTGCGAAGCTGGACGGTCCGCTACGGCGTTGCGCTGGCCGTGGGATACATTGAAAAGGCGCAGGAAAAGCTGTATTCATCCTGTGCGGTCATATCGGACGGAAAAGTGATCCATAACTACAGGCGCATTTCGGAAGGCTGGAAAGAATACACCAGAACGGACAGCCATTACTGCGAGGGGGATGAAACCGGGACCTTTCGTCTGCACGGGAAAGAGATGATGCTTGCGCTTTGCGGCGATCTCTGGGTGTTTCCCGAACGGTTCCGGACGGAGCACCTCCTCATCTGGCCTGTTTATGTCAGCTATACGACAGAAGAGTGGGATTCCGGGGCGCT
This sequence comes from Lachnospiraceae bacterium, assembly GCA_017959345.1. Lineage (GTDB taxonomy): Bacteria > Bacillota > Clostridia > Lachnospirales > Lachnospiraceae > UBA1267. Next base: position 2,341 of record JAGDAW010000159.1, read on the forward strand.
TGAAGAATATGCGGCCCAGGCGTCCCTGACCGCAAGTGACGTCCTGATGGTGAATCCGATCGACCGCGATCCGGCCAACCACGGAGGCGCCTTCCACTTTCACAACGGGAAGATCGCGGCAGGGATCCCGTTCGACCGGGAAGATATCCTGATGGTCCATATCCCGTAAGGGGCGCAGCCGGACCGCAAAGGGCAAGGATCCATTCTTAAATCCGGAGGTGCAAACCATGGGTGAACCATTCCGTATACGAAGTCTCCGGCCTGATGAGACAGGCCTGCTGAAGGATTTCCTTTACGAAGCCATTTTCATCCCGGAGGGTGCGGCGCCGCCGCCGGCGGATATCGTTGAAAAGCCGGAACTCCGGGTATATACGGATGACTTCGGGACCAGGCGCGGGGATCATTGCCTGGTTGCGGCGGTCGGTGACCTCGTTGTCGGCGCGGTCTGGACAAGGATCATGGACGATTACGGCCACATAGACGACGAGACGCCGTCTTTCGCCATATCCCTGTATAAGGAATACCGGGGACGGGGCATCGGGACCAGGCTGATGAGGGAAATGCTTTCGCTTCTCCGGGCGCAGGGATTCCGGCGTGCATCACTGGCTGTGCAGAAGGCAAATGATGCGGTGCGTATGTATCAGAGGCTTGGCTTTCGCACCGTGGACGAGAACCAGGAAGAATACATCATGGTATATGACTTGCGGGAGATGGGCCGCGGCTGAGGATGACCGCGCTGCCGGCGCGGAACAGGATTTCACATCGGGCCATGATGGAAGAATTCAAGCCCTGTCCAGGCATTCCGTCTGAAAGGAGAAGAACAGGTATGGTCATCGGTATGATCGGGGAAAACTGCAGCGGGAAATCCACTCTCGCAGATGAAATGAAGAAAGCGTTCCATGCGGAAGTCATAACCGGCAGGGATTATCTGAGGATGGCGAAAACAGAGCGCGAGGCCGTCGCCCTGTTTAAAGAAAGACTTCAGAAAGCGGTCTCCGGGGAGAACCTGGTCTACGTCATCTCTGAACCGGAGCACATCCGGCTGCTGCCGGACGGCGCGGTCAGGATACTTGTGTACGCGGACCTGGATACCATCAAGGCGCGCTTCAAGGCCAGGATGC
>JAGDAW010000160.1 GCA_017959345.1 Lachnospiraceae bacterium
ACCCCCGGGACCACGTCCCGGATCCCGGCTTCCCCGGCGACCGCTTCCGCGGTGAACCGGTTGTCCCCGGTCAGCATCACCACCCGGATCCCCATGCGGTCCAGTGCCTGCACCGCGTCCTTCGAATCATCCCGGATGGTGTCCGCCACGGCTATGATGCCGATCATAGCACGGTCAAGCATAAAAAGCAACGGCGTTTTTCCCGCCGACGCGAGCGACCGGATGGTCTCGTCCGGCAGCGCGGTCCCGGGGAACGTCTTCCGGATGAACGCCGCGTTTCCGGCGGCAAGGGAAACGGTCCGGCCGTCAAGAAGCACATTTCCGGACACGCCGCTGCCCGGCAGCACCCGGAACGCCTCCGTCTCCGGGGCTGTGATCCCATGCTCCTCCGCATACAGGTTTACGGCCTTCGCGAGCGGGTGTTCGCTCTTCTTCTCCAGCGCATAAGCCAGGGAGACCAGCGTCTCCTCCGTACAGCCCCCCGAGGGGATCACGTCCGTCACCCGGGGTGATCCTTCCGTGACGGTGCCCGTCTTGTCAAGCCCGATGATCCCGACGCGGCCTGTTTCTTCCAGTGCGGCCGCGGTCCTGTAGAGGATCCCGTTCCGGGCCCCGACGCCGCTGCCTGCCATGATGGCCACCGGGGTCGCGAGCCCCAAGGCGCAGGGACAGCTGATGACCAGTACGGAGATCCCCCGCGCGATGGCGAAGCCGAACTCCTGTCCGGCAACCAGCCACCCGATAAACGTCAGCAGCGCAAGGCCCATGACGACCGGTACAAATACCGCGGAGACCTTATCCGCGATCCGCGCGATGGGGGCTTTCGTCGCCTGCGCGTCCGCCACCGTCCGGATGATCCGGGACAGGGTCGTATCGCCCCCCACGCGGGAAGCCGTGCAGATGAGATACCCGGAGCGGCTGATGGTGCCCGCGGAAACCGGGTCCCCCGGTTCCTTATCCACCGGGACGCTCTCCCCGGTCAGGGCGGATTCGTCCACCGCCGCGTCCCCGGATTCCACCGTCCCGTCCACCGGGATGCTGCTCCCAGCGCGCACCGCGAACCGGTCGCCGGGACGCACCCTGGATACGGGCACTTCCTCTTCCGTATCCCCGTTAAGCAGCACCGCGGTCTGCGGCGCCATGCGGATCAGGTCCTTCAGCGCGTCCGTGGTCCTTCCCTTCGAAACCGCTTCCAGAAGCTTCCCGACGGTGATCAGCGCGGGAATCATGGCGGCGGATTCGAAATACAGGTTCATGCCGTACTTCATGACCGTCTCCGTGTCCCCGTTCCCCTGGGCCGCGGCCATGATGAACAGTTCCGCCAGGGAATACAGGAAGGACGCGGACGACCCGAGAGCCACCAGCGTGTCCATGTTCGGCGCCCCGTGGAACAGGGACCGGAAGCCGGACACGAAAAACTTATGATTGATGAGCATGACGGCGGCCGCCAGCACCATCTCAAAGAGACCGGCAAACACATGGTTTTCAAACACGGCGGGCGCCGGCCAGCCCCACATCATGTGCCCCATGGAAATGTACATCAGGAGCAGGAGGATCACCGCGGAAGCCGCGAGCCGCCTCACAAGCACCGGTGTCTCCGTATCCTTAAGGAGGGCTTCTTCTGCGGAAGGGTCTTCCGGCGGGGCGTCACCGGCCCCGGGCAGGCCGCTGCCTTCACGGTTTCCTTCCGGATCCCCGCTTCCCTCCTGCCGGCTTCCGCCGTGAAGCCGTGCCCCGTATCCCGCGTCTTCCACAGCCTTGATCACCGCTTCCGGGGATGCGTCCCCCGTGACCCCCATGGAATTCGTCAGCAGGCTCACCGCGCAGGACTCCACGCCCGGGACGCCGGACACCGCTTTCTCCACACGCGCCGCGCACGCGGCGCAGCTCATGCCTGTCACCGTATACCGATCCATCTTACTTCATCACCTTCCTGAGCGTCTCCACAAGTTCGTCGAGGATCTCCGTATTCCCTTCGCGGATCCCGTCCGCCACGCAGGTCTTCAGATGCTGGGACAGGAGTTCCTTGCTGAAACTGTTCAGGGCACAGTTCACCGCGGACACCTGCGTCAGGATATCCGGGCACCAGCATTCGTTCTCCACCATCTTCTCCAGTCCGCGGACCTGCCCTTCGATCCGTTTCAGACGGTTCATCAGCGCCTTATACTCTTCTTCGGTCCGTGCCCGTTTCCGGCAGCAGCCGCATTCTTCAGCCATATAAATACCCCCCTGCGGTATTATTCTCCCGGATTATATACCTGCAGGGGGTATCTGTCAACATGTTTTTCAGGATATTCTAAAACAACGGGCAGTTTCTCTGTTCCCACCGTGCGATCCGGCCATCTTCGCCGCTCCCGCCATACAGGAACCGGGGACCCCCTCAGGAATCCCCGGCTTCTCATATCCTTATGGTCTCGCTTCAACACAACAGTGAGCAGCCTACTCTGTTTTGTGCTGGATGACGCCGAAGACGATGTTCCCGGCGCCGTCCTCGCCCATGCCGCCCGCCGCGATGATATACCGCTGGCCCTCTTCCGCTTCCTGCCAGGAACGAAGCCGCAGCTCTCCGTCTTCAGACCTGAGTTTATATGCCTCATACCATCCAGGCATAACGTTCTCATTGACCGCTCCCGTCAGCGGGTTGATTATGGTGGTCAGTCCCGGTCCCGGTGCAACGGACAAGGATCCGGATGATGTCAGGTCCGCTTCCAGCCACGGGAAGGAATCCATCTTTTCAAATCTCCAGACTTCGTCCGGGTTAAGACTGGCTATCAGAAGACTGTGGTATGCATGATCATCTGCAAGGTTCAGTGCCCGGATGCTTCCGCAGGCACTGGTCACGGTATAGATCACATGTGTGCTGTCGTATTCCGCCTTCACGATGGCTTTCAGCGTTTCAATCCTTTCGGAAAGAGGGACGGATTCGTCCGAAATCCCGGGATACAGCTCCGCGTAGGCATGATAGAACGGCTGAAGGCCTAAGAACGTTTCCGCAGAAGGTGCGTCCTCGTTATTCCCGAGAACCGGCTTTCCGTCCACGAACCCGCAGACAAAGATGGCATTCGCCAGCAGCGGGACAATCTCCGAACGGTATGCTTCCAGTTCTTCCGCATCCGCCCCGATGTGCCCGCTGATCTCATGATAAGAGACCGTACGGAGAATCTTCGGGTATCCGAAATAGGATGCATCGCTGGCACGTTCGACCTCCCTGACTGTAATTGTCCTGTTTACACCGTTCGGATAAAGTGCCACAAACGGATCCTCTGTCTCGCTGAACTGCAACAGATACCAGTCTCCTTCAACTTCTGACAGGATCAAAGCACCGGAAGTCATATCAATCCCGGGTGTCCTGAGACTATAAGGGCCACTGAACAGGAAATCAACGCCTGCCCTGTCCACGACCTCTACATGGATAGAATCCTCCCCGGCCGTCACCAGGATGGTTTCATCGCCCCCCTTCTGATCCACATCCGCATGCAGCACATAATCCGCCGTCAGTTCCTGCGGAACTCCCAGTCCCGCTGCGGCAGAAGCGGCATCATACTGATCCATCAGCGCTACATACAGGTCCGCAAATCTTCTGTCCTTAAACGATACGCACCCTTCAGGCGTCCGGAGCACGACTCCCGGTCTTGTATAGGTATATCCGTTCTGGAGAAACACCGATACTGCATACCCCGGATAATCAGGACTGGTAATCCGGACACTGTTCCCCGGAATATCGGTATTCTGATCATACGCAACCTCTGAAGGATGGCTGCCTTCACGCCTTTCTTCCGGTGTCGTGTCACGGTTCATTAAAATGCTGGAACCGGCTTGGCGCATACCCGAAATGGGCCTTATAAGCCCTGTAGAAATTCGAATAATCCGAGAACCCGCAGGCGTAGCACACTTCGGTGGCCTTCTCCCCGCGCTCCAGCATGGCGTGGGCGGAAATCACCCTTTTCCGCAGGACATAATCCCAGAGCGACGTCCCGGTCGCCTGCCGGAACACCCTGCTGATCTGGGACATGCTGCGGTTAAAGGTATCCGCAAGGCTCTGGAGGGAGATCTCCTCATACAGGTGCACGTTCACATACGCGATGAGTTCCGAAGAGAACGTCCCTTCCCGGCCCGTGGCGGGCAGGCCTTTGTTATACATGAAATACAGCTCGGTCAGGAACAGCATCAGCCGGGACACCAGCTGCACCCGTTCAAACCCCGGACGGAGCAGGAAATGGTCAAATGTGCGCCAGAGGGATGGGAATTTCTCGGCCGGATAGCGGTTCCCCACGCCCAGCGGCCGGTTCCGGAAGGATTCGAGCAGTTTGTCCCTCATGACCTCATCTTCGATCAGGGACGCCGGGAAATGAACCGCGATCCGCTCATAGGGCGCATCCGGGGAGATAAACAGCCGGTGGGTCTCCGCCGGCCGCAGGACGAAAAAGTCCCCGGGGGAAAGCGCGTATTCCTTCCCTTCCACCAGGAAGCGTCCCTCTCCCCTCATAAAATAATAAATCTCGTAGACCGGGTGGGCGTGCACGGTAAAGCCCGCCGGGTCCGGGTGCTCGTCTAACGTATGGTGGCAGTACAGCTCTTCGTTCCTGAAAGAATAGAGGACAGGCATGGGAAACTCCTTTCACCCGCGGGTTTTTCCGCGGGGATGCGCGGATTTGCAATATATTTTGATTATAATCACAATTCCTTTGGGACGCAAGCCCCATTATAATGAACGCGTACAATGAAACGGGTCCGGGACCGCGGCAATCGCCCCGGATACGACATAGAAACACAGGAGGTCCTTCATGGAACTGAACTTAAGACCCAATTACCGTTATGCCGTCGCCTGCCCCACCAGCATGGGCGTACGCATCACCCCCGAGAACCGCATGGCGGTCCACAACAGCAATATTTTCAGGATGCAGGCGACCAGCGCGGAGACGAACGTCCTGAACGTCGCTTCCAGCCTGGGCCGTGAATGCCTGGCGCTGACCCGCTTCGTGAAGGGCAGCCCCATCGCCGCGTTCATCAAGTCCGAGCTCCGGAGAAGGAACATCAACTACGCCGGCCGCGAAGAAGCGCCGGACGGCCCCTGGGGCGTACGCCACCAGTTCAACATCGCGGATTCCGGTTTCGGCCTCCGCGCCGCCAGGGTCTGGAATGACCGTGCGGGCGAAGTCGGCAGGAACATTTCCGCGGAAGACTTCGACACCGAGTTCATTTTCGGCACGGAAGGCGTAGGCATCCTCCACATCTCCGGCCTGATCGCCGCCATGAGCGAAGACACCACGAAGGCGTGCATCGCCCTCGCGAAGGAAGCCCGGAAGTACGGCACCCTCGTGTCCTTCGACCTGAATTACCGCGCCTCTTTCTGGCTCGGCCGCGAAGAGGAACTCCGCAGCGCGTTCAATGAGATCGCTTCCTGCGCGGACATCCTGGTCGGCAACGAAGAAGACTTCCAGCTCTGCCTGGGATTCAAGGGTCCGGAAGCCGGCGGCAAGGACCTGAACGGGAAGATCGAGAGCTTCAAGGCCATGATCATGGAAGTGAAGGCGAAATATCCCGAAGCGAAGGTCTTCGCGACGACCCTCCGTGAAGTGGTCTCCGCGAACCTGAACAACTGGGGCTGCATCGTCCTGTTCGGCGACGAATGGGTGGTGGAGATGCCCCGTCCCATCGACATCATGGACCGCATCGGCGGCGGCGACGGCTTTACCGGCGGCCTGCTGTACGGGATCCTGAACGGCTGGGACGCGAAACGGTGCGCGGCCTTCGGATGGGCCAGCGGCGCGCTTGCGGCGTCCAGCCTGAACGACTACGCGGAGCCTGCGGATGAGAAGCAGGTATTTGACATCTACAAAGGAAATGCGAGGGTACAGAGATGAGAAAAGCAGACATCGGTTTAATCGGACTCGCCGTTATGGGCGAAAACCTGGTCATGAACATGGAGTCCAAGGGCTTCACCGTCGCGGTCTATAACCGCACCACCTCCAAGGTGGACAACTTCGTCGCGGGACGCGCCGCGGGCAAGAACATCATCGGCTGCCACTCTCTCGCCGAGCTTGCGGAGAACCTGGAGCTGCCCAGGAAAGTGTTCCTGATGGTGAAGGCCGGCCAGGCTGTGGACGATTTTATTGAGAAGCTCCTTGAAGTGCTGGAGCCCGGCGACATCATCATCGACGGCGGCAACAGCCATTACCCGGATACCATCCGCCGCACGGCGTACGTGGAATCCAAGGGCCTGATGTACATCGGATGCGGCGTGTCCGGCGGCGAAGAAGGCGCCCTGAACGGCCCCTCCATGATGCCCGGCGGCTCCCCGGCAGCCTGGAAGTACGTGAAGCCCATTTTCCAGGGCATC
>JAGDAW010000161.1 GCA_017959345.1 Lachnospiraceae bacterium
CTTCCTCCACGCCCATGGCGTTGAAGATGCCCATGTTGTTGTCGCCGCCGAACAGCCGCATCAGGTCGTCTTCCAGCGTAATGTAGAAGCGGGACTCACCCGGGTCTCCCTGACGTCCGGAACGGCCGCGCAGCTGGTTGTCGATACGGCGCGCCTCATGGCGTTCCGTGCCGACCACTTTCAGGCCGCCGGCTTCCTTCGCCTTCGGGTCCAGCTTGATATCCGTACCACGGCCGGCCATGTTCGTCGCGATGGTGACGGCCTTGAACTCGCCCGCGTGGGAAATGATCTCCGCCTCCATCTCGTGGAACTTCGCGTTCAGCACGTTATGGGGGATGCCGGCGCGCTTGAAGAGCTGCGACAGGTATTCCGACACTTCGATCGTGATGGTGCCCACCAGGACCGGCTGGCCCTTCTCGTACGCTTCCTTCACTTCCTCCACGACGGCGGCGTATTTTTCTTTCTTCGTCTTATATACGGCGTCTTCCCGGTCCTTCCTGATGACGGGGAGGTTCGACGGGATCTCGATGACGTCCATGCCGTAGATGTTCCGGAACTCCCGCTCTTCCGTCAGCGCGGTACCGGTCATGCCGGCCTTCTTCTCGTATTTATTGAAGAAGTTCTGGAACGTGATGGTGGCGAGGGTCTTCGACTCCCGGTTCACCTTCACGTGTTCCTTCGCTTCAATCGCCTGGTGCAGGCCGTCATTGTAACGGCGGCCGGGCATGATGCGGCCCGTGAATTCGTCCACGATCAGGACTTCATTGTCCTTCACGACATAGTCCTGGTCCCGGTGCATGATGTAGTTCGCACGGAGCGCGATGCTCATGTGGTGCTGGATGTCCAGGTTCTCCGGATCCGCGTAGTTCTCGATGTGGAAGAACTCCTCCACCTTCTTGATGCCCTGCGCGGTGAGGTTGATCACCTTATCCTTTTCATTGATCATGAAGTCGCCGGACTCCTGCTGGACCTCGCCCATGATGATGTCCATCTTCGCGGCTTCGACAATGTTTTCCCCGCGCTGCAGGCGTTTCGCAAGCATGTCGCACACTTCATAAAGCTGCGTGGACTTCCCGGACTGGCCGGAAATGATCAGCGGCGTCCGGGCTTCATCGATCAGGATCGAGTCCACTTCGTCGATGATCGCGTAGTTCAGTCCGCGGAGGACCAGCTGCTTCGCGTAGATGACCATGTTGTCACGCAGATAGTCGAAGCCGAGTTCATTGTTCGTCACATACGTGATGTCGCAGGCATACGCTTCCCTGCGCTCGTCCGCGGTCATGCCGTTCAGGACACAGCCGACGGTAAGCCCCAGGAAACGGTGCATCTGGCCCATCCACTCCGCGTCACGGGACGCCAGGTAATCGTTGACGGTGACCACGTGGACGCCCTTCCCGGTCAGCGCGTTCAGGTATGCCGGCAGCAGGGCGGTCTGCGTCTTGCCTTCACCGGTCTTCATCTCCGCGATGCGGCCCTGGTGCAGCACGATGCCGCCGATCAGCTGGACTTCGAAATGCTCCTGGTTGATGCATCTCCGGGTCGCCTCCCGCATGGCGGCGTAGGCTTCCGGGAGGAGGTCGTCCAGGGTCTCCCCGGCCTGGTAACGCTTCCTGAACTCGTCCGTCTTCGCGCGGAGTTCCGCGTCGGAGAGGGACATCATCACGCTCCTGAGGTCTTTGATCTTGTTCAGGACCGGGCGGATCCTCCGGATCTCCCGTTCACTGTGGGTGCCGAACAGCTTCGTAAAAATGCTCATAGTCTTCTCCGCATGGGTTTCTTGCTGCCGGGGGCCTGACGGTCCCCGGACATCAGTCATTCAAACAGGAATTTCCGGATAATCTCAAAGGGCGCGCCGCTTAAATCCAGCAGCTTCTCGTGGAACCGGTACAGCGTCATGCCGGCATTCAGCGCGTCCGTCTCCATCTCCCGGATCTCGATGGCGCCTAAAATGTAATCCAGGTACCCGCCGGGATCCCCGATCATGTAGCTGTACATTTCTTCCGCGACCGCCCCGGGTTCCTCGAAATAATTGCTGAGGTAGGAAGTGATCCGCTTTACGTCCCAGCCATAATAATGGATGCCGATATCCACCCGGCCGTAGATGCACAGCGTCGCTTCCGCAAGGGATTTCTGGAACGCGCGCGTCTGCTCATGCGCGTCCGTCAGGTAATCGTAGGCGCCGAGCTCCACATACTCCGCGTATCCTTCCGCGAACCCCGTGGTCTCCAGCAGCGACCGCAGCAGGATCGTGCAGTGCTCCCTCATATAGTTCGTCTGGTACAGGTGCCCGGGGTATCCCTCATGGGCGAGCGTGATGAACAGGTCCTCCGGCTCATCTCCCGGCTCACAGTTCACAAGGATCCGGTTCACCGCCTCCCCGTCATAGGGCGGCGTCATATAGGCCGCGGGACTCAGGTAGTCCCGGAGGCTCGCATCCACGTACTCGACCGTATACGCCACGTCCCCGATGGAGGGGAACGAATCCCGGATGTGCGCCTTAAGGGCTTCCAGGGCTTCGTAGGCGTCCATATCCGGATAGATGCCGTCGTAGATCTGGTACCGTTCCCGGACGCCGAACGCTTTCCTCAGGTCCGCTTCACAGGTCTGCTCCAGGAGGAGGGCAATGTCATCCACCGTCCGGCTGCTCCCGGTGCTCGACGCGACCAGGTATTCGTAGTAGGCCGCCCCGTTGGGAAACTCGCATAAGGCTTTCGCGCCCGTCCCTTTCCCCGCGAACGTCTCCAGGGAATCCGCAAGCGCCTCATACGCCCGGTAGAGGCCGTTTACCACCTTCCGGTTCCGGGTGTTGTAGTTCGCCCGCTCCGTGTCGGTCATCTCAATGTCCGCGATCCGCTCCGCGAAAAGGCCCAGCAGGAAGCTGTCGTTCTTCCCGGCGATGAAGTCCCTGCACTGGGCAATGACGCTCTGGAGCTGGTCGTCCGACATGAACATCCCCGCGGCGGCTTTCCGCTCCTCATAGGCCAGGATATCGCTGAAATAATCCCCGGCCGCCTCCATCAGGTCCAGATAGAGGTCAATGTCTTCCTTCGAATCCAGCCGGAACTCCGCGAAATTCACGGGGAGGTACACCTGGACCCCGAAATTCGGCGACAGCGGCTCATAGTAAAAATCAAACCCGACGGACTTCAGTTCCGTCTCCAGGTACCATTCCAGTACATGGTAGGTCAGCTTCTCTTCCCAGTCCAGCGCCGCGTAATCATACGCGTGGAGCAGGTCCAGCGTCTCATGCAGGGAGGCCCCGTACTCTTCGCTGTCCCCCTCCTGCACGTCCCCGAGCCCCAGGTTCCAGCCGATGGCCGCGGGGTCCAGGCCGTAGTCCTCCGGGTGCGCCACGAGGTAATGCATGGTCAATGCGTCCGTGGAACCCAGGATGTCCGCGAAAATCTCGTCACAGAATTCCCGGAACGAAACCTCCGGTTCGGGAAGGCTCGAATCCCGGGTGGGGTCCGGCAGGGTCTCCTGCGTGCCTTCTTCCGCCGTCCCGTCCTTCGGGTCCAGGAATTCCCGTATACTGTCGAAGATGCCGCCGCTCATCCAGTCAGGCCATGTGAATTCCGGAACGGAAAGCGTCGGCAGGGTGATGCCGGTCACGCTCTCGATGGCTTTCGTCAGGAAACAGCCGGAAAGCAGCATGCTGAGGGAAAGCACCATCGCGAGGACAATATAAACACTGTGGCGTCTTTTCATAACACCTCCGCGCCTGCCGGGGGCAGCAGGATCATTTTCATGATCTTCTCCCCGAGCAGCGAAAACTTCTCTTCATACTCCGTCATGATGTTGCCTTCGTACATAGGGCTCTTCCGGAGGTCCCATGTGATGTCCGCGACGGTCCATCCGGACGCCTCCGCCTCTTCCAGCGAAAACGCGAACAGGTTCCGGTTGTCCGTCTTAAACTCCACGGCGCCGCCCGGGGCCAGCACACGGACGTACCGCTGAAGGAACTCCCGGCTCGTCAGCCGCCGCTTGTGGTGGCGGTCCTTCGGCCACGGATCCGAAAAGTTCAGGTAGATCCGGCCCACTTCACCGGGGCCGAAAAACGATTCGAGCTTCTCCGCGTCTTCATTCAGGTAGAAGAGGTTCGAAAGCTCCGCCTCTTCCCTGCGCTGCACCGCGCGGTACAGGACGCTGGTGTATTTTTCAATGCCCACGTAGTTGACGTCCGGGTTCCGAAGGGCCAGGGCGGTCAGGAAACGGCCCTTCCCCATCCCGATCTCGAGATGGACGGGATGGCTGTTCCCGAACACCTGACTGCTCCAGCGCCCCTTCAGGTCTTCTGCGTTTTTCAGCACGAGCGGGGACGCGTCGACCGCTTCCCGGGCGCCGGGCACATTTTTCAGACGCACTGCGATACCTCTCAAAAAATCATCAGTTGTATCAGTATACCATAAATAGCCGTACAATCCAACCGGAATTATACCTCCCTTCCATGAATTTTTTGTTAAGGGATAGACAAGAATACAGCCCGTTTCCCCTTGTTTTCTGTTCAAAAGGCAAAAATTCGGGAAAACAGGCCTGTTTTGTAAAAAAAGTCCTTGACTTTTCCTGTGCGATTCACTATAATGCCACTTGTGCTTCGGAAGCATATTCTGAACAGACGCACCACTAGCTCAGTTGGTAGAGCACCTGACTCTTAATCAGGGTGTCCAGGGTTCGAGCCCCTGGTGGTGCACAGGAGGGGGTCTTGTGTTGCGTAATGCGGCATGAGGCTTTCTTTTTTTATTCCCCGGGCTGCCGGGCGGACACGCACACCGCGGAGATTACGGTCCTGTTGTAGGTCGACGGGACGCACGAAACCAGGGAAATGATCCTGGACTCCTCGGTCAGGAGGACCTCCGTGTCCCTGTAGAACTGCCCCCGCGCCATCAGGCCGTACGCGTGTTCCAGGAACGCGCGCCCCCGGGTCAGGAAGACCGCGAAGGCGTCCGACGACCGCGCGGTCTCGAAGACGGAGAAGACCTTATAGCAGTACGCCCCCTGCGGCGTCAGGATCCAGATGTAGGGATTCCTGCGGAACGTATCGTCCGCGCGGTGCGTGTAGAGCGGGCTGAACATGGTCCCGTTGTTCATATTGTGGCCGTAAATCGGCGTATGCGGCGAGGAGAAGTCCCGGCTGCACAGGCAGCTCATGAAAATGCATCCGCTGCCGGACGTCTGTCCGTCATAAGTCCGGTTCACATAGTACGCGTCGTCCGGCCCCTGTACGACCGGGAAAGACACCTGCGGAAGGGCTTCCACCAGGATCCAGCCCGTAATGTCCGGGTTCACCGCCGTGAGGCCGGCCCAGTCGATGGAAAGCGGCACCGGCCGTTCGCTGTCGGGAAGTGGGGGCTGCGGCGATTCTGTGGAGGGGATGGCTGGTTCCGGTGATTCTGTCAAGGGAATGGTTGGTGTTGGCGCCTCGGTTGAGGGAATGGCTGGGGCCGATGATTCCGTTGAGGACGCGGCGGGGGCTGCGGAAGGGTTCGACACCGATTCGGCAGCAGTCCCGGGTTCTGTCCCGGTTTCGGTTTCTTCTTCCCGCGTTGTCCAAGGCTGTGTCTCGGCTGCGATTTCCGAGTCTGTCTCCGCTCCTGTTTCCTCTCTTTGTCCCGTACCGGGTATCAAGCCGGTCCCGGTTTCCTCTCCTGGCGTGTTCCCGCTCACCGTCTCCCCTCCCGGTTCTCCGTCCGAATCGTTTACAGGTACGTATCCGTGCGCGGTTTCATCTCCTTTGCCTGTCCCGGCTTCTGTCCCGGCTTCTGTCCCGGGCTCCGGTACGGTCTCTTCAGCGGAAGGCATCTTCGGCTCTGTTTGTCCCTTCCCCTGTCCGGCTTCTGTCCCGGGTTCCGGCGCGGTCTCTTCACCGAAGATCGTCTGAGAGTCCGTATAACCCGTTCCCTGCCCTGCTTCGGTCCCGGGCTCCGGCACGGTCCCTTCACCGGAGGGCGTCTGTGGCTCCGTGTGGCCTGCTCCCTGTCCGGCTTCTGTTCCGGCCCGCGCTTCCATCATCTCCCAGATCCGTTCCAGTTCCAGAACCCA
>JAGDAW010000162.1 GCA_017959345.1 Lachnospiraceae bacterium
AAAAGACCGGGGTTACAGGAATTTCAGGGTATCCCGCGCGATGGCCAGTTCTTCGTTCGTCGGAATCACCGCCACTTTGATCGAGGAATCTTCGGTGGAAAGCACGACCTGCTTTCCGAACGCGGAACGGTTCGTGTCCTCGTCGATCTTCACGCCGAGGAACTCGAGATACTCGCAGACCATGCGGCGCACCATGGGGCCGTTCTCGCCGACGCCGGCGGTGAACACGATGGCGTCCGCGCCCTTCAGGACCGTATTGTACGCGCCGATGTATTTGACAAGGCGGTGGACGTAGGTCTCCATGGCCATCTTCGCCTTCTCATCGCCCTGGTAAATGGCGGCCTCGATGTCGCGGAAATCCGAAGACACGCCCGAAAGGGCCTGCATGCCGGATTTCTTGTTGAGCAGGTTCAGGGTATCGTCGACCGTCCAGCCTTCCTTGTTCGTGATGTACTGCACCACCGCGGGGTCCACATCGCCGGAGCGGGTCCCCATGATGAGGCCCTCCAGCGGGGTCAGGCCCATGGAAGTCTCCACGCAGACGCCGCCGACGGAGGCGGAAATGGACGCGCCGTTCCCCAGGTGGCAGACGATGACCTTCCCCTTCTCCGGGTCGAGGTCAAGGTACTTCAGCGCTTCGTGGGACACGAAGTCATGGGAAGTGCCGTGGAAGCCGTAGCGGCGGACGCCGTATTCCTCGTAATACCGGTCCGGGATCGCGTAGCGGTAGGCCTTCGGTTCCATGCCCATGCCGAAAGAGGTATCAAAGACCGCGACGTTGATCTTGCCGGGCATGGCGGCCTCGCAGGCCTCGATGCCGATCAGGTTCGCCGGGTTGTGCAGGGGGCCCAGGTCGAAGCACTCGCGGATGACGTCCTTCACGTGCTGGTCGATGACGCAGCTCTGCGTGATGGTCTTCCCGCCGTGCAGCACGCGGTGCCCGATGCCGCTGATCTCCGCGGCGGAACGGATGACGCCGTGTTCCGGGTCCGAAAGCGCTTCCAGCACGAGCAGCACCGCGACGCCGTGGTCGGGCATATCCGTATCCACGATATAGCGGTCCTTGCCGGTCGGCCGGTGGATCAGCCGGGAGCCTTCGATGCCGATGCGTTCGCAGAGTCCTTTCGCGAGCACGCTTTCGTCGTTCATGTCAATGAGCTGGTATTTGAGGGAAGAGCTCCCGCAGTTCATGACCAGAATTTTCATGGGTGGTTATCCTCCTGTGAATAAATAATGCTTATAGACTGACGGATGCCGTCCTTCATACGGCGTTTCCGGGGTCCTGTCCGTCTCCTCAGGGCATCTCCGACGCGATGTCCGGGTGCTGCAGCATATAAATCCGGACGTTCTCCTTGAAATCCGCCCAGGCCTGCGGGTCATTGACGAAATTCAGCGGGCAGGGCTTCTCCCATACGTCATAATGCCGGATCAGCGTGGTGTCGGTCACTTCCAGCCCGTGGACCTCGAGCAGCCAGGCGCAGAGTTTCACCAGCGACTGATAGGACGCGTCCGTAAAGACCCCCGTTTCGTCCGGGTGGCAGGTCTCCACATTAATGGTGTCGTGATTCCGGTAGCGGTTCGCGTACGCGACCTCGTTGATCGGCACCGTCTGGAGGATTTCACCGAACAGGCCCACGATGAACTGGGCCGAGGTCCCGGGTGAATTCTCCCGGTCCCCGAGGGCCCTGAAATAAGGCTGGTTGTAGAAGAAGTCCCTGACGCCCGTCGCCCCCCCGCCGGCGCTTGCCGCGTAATGGACGACGACCGCGTTCATGGCGTCCAGCTGCATGCCCGGCCGGTTGACTTCGGAAACCCGGATCAGGTCCTGGGTGATCCAGGAGGGGATCCGGATGCCGCCCTGCACCGGGATGGCGGTGCCGGTAATCGTGTTCATGTCCGGGACGCCTTCCCACGCGGCGGCCGTGGTATACGGCACCATCACGTATTCACGGCGTTCGGTCGGCTGCGGGTCCGTTGAGGGCTCCGCCTGCCCGGAAGGGCTGCTGATGTCCGGCGGGTCCACCGTGGTTTTATTGTCCGCGATGTCCTCCGTCGAACGGTCCGCCGGGGCGGTCGTCCCGACCTGTGCCGAACGGGTCCCTTCGGTGTCCGAAGCTTCCTCTGTCACGCGCCCCGGCTTCCGGTCCGGGTCTGATGCGAGCCGCACCAGGAACGCCACCATAAACAGGAGCAGGAGGGCCGCCAGGACCAGGGTTACGATGTATGTGCCTTCTTTGTTCGAAGCGTTCTGTTTTTTCATGGAATGATATTGGTCTTTACTTTTAATGGATTCTGTACTAAAATAGCTTCAATCGCGCGGTCCCTGCCCCGCGGATACGGGCGGCGCCGCAGGCGCTTTCCGGGCCGTTTTCCACACCGCGCACCATGCGGGTGCCGCGGGCGGCCTTCCCGGCCGGACACGCCGTGCCTTTCAGACCACGGTTTTTTATTATAACCCTTATTCTTTAGAAAGTAAAGCCGTTTTTCGGAGGGATCCCCGGGACGTGAAAGAAATCATCAAAAAAAGCCGGTTCGTCCGGTGGCTGAATTCCCTGGAGGTATGGAAGAAGCTGAAGGCGCACCCCTTCTTCGGGCGTTTCCTGAATTACGAATTCATTTCCTATATCTTCTTCGGGGTGCTGACGACCGTTGTCAATTACCTGGTCTTCTTCCTGATGCCCCGTTTCGAATCGGGGGGGCTGGACCTGGTCCTCGCGAACACAGTCGCCTGGATTGCCGCCGTCGCATTTGCCTTTGTTACCAATAAACTGTACGTATTCGAAAGCAAGGACCGCACCCGGTCCGCCGTGCTTTCGGAACTGGTCCCGTTCGTGACCTGCAGGCTGCTTTCCCTCGTCATGGAGACGCTGATCCTGTACGTGACCGTGACGCTGCTCCGTTTCAACGAGCCGCTGATGAAGATCCTTTCGGGGATCCTCGTCATCATCGTGAATTACTTTGCCAGCAAATACCTGATATTCAGAAAAGAGAAGGACGCGCCCGCGTCCGGGGAGGAAACCGAGTGACACAGAATACCCTGATCCCTGCCGGGAAGAAAAAATGGTCGTTCCGCACTTTCGCGCCGTACCTGACGGCGTTCCTGCTGCCCGTGCTTGTCATGCTCGTCGTGTTCATCGAGCGCGGCATCTACCCGTTCGGTGAAAAATGTTTCCTCCGGACGGACCTTTATCACCAGTACGCCCCGTTCTTCAAGGAGCTGAACAACAAACTCCAGAACGGCGGCTCCCTGTTCTATTCCTGGAACATCGGCGGCGGCACGAATTTCTGGACGCTGTCCGCGTACTACCTCGCGAGCCCGCTGAACATCCTGGTGGCGCTCTGCCCTTCGGACTATATCATTGAGTTCGTGACCTGGACCATCGTCCTGAAGCTGGGCATGTGTTCCGCCACCGTCACCTACTACCTGAACAAGCGGCACGGCGCCGAAGGCCTCGCCGCCTACCCCGCCGCGTTCTTCGGCACCTTCTATGCGCTGTCGGGCTTCATGGCCGCCTACCAGTGGAACGTCATGTGGCTGGACTGCCTGTGGCTGTTCCCGCTGATCATCCTCGGGCTCGAACGCCTGGTGAAGGAGAACCGGGGGATGCTGTACTGCGTGACCCTGGCGTTCTGCATCCTTTCGAACTATTACATTTCGATCATGGTGTGCCTGGGCGTCGCGTGCTACTGCTTCTTCCTGCTCGGCACCGAGCGGCTGATGCTGAAGCAGTTCGGCGTGAAGCTGCTGAAGTTCATCCTTTATACCCTGATCGCGTTCGCGTTCTCCGCGGTATACCTGCTGCCGTACATCGCGTATTTCAACACCACGGCGTCGGCCACCAGCACCTTCAAATGGGAATGGTACAGCTATTTCTCCGTCTTCGACATGGTCACCCGGCACCTGATGAACGTCCAGGTCCATACGGGCCTCGATCACTGGCCGAACATCTACTGCGGCGTCGCGGTCTTCATGGGCCTCCCGTTCTATTACCTGAACCGGAAGATCACGCTGCGCGAGAAGATCGGGTATACGGTCCTGCTCATTTTCTTCTACTTCAGCTTCTCGACGAGGGCCATGGACTACATCTGGCACGGGCTCCATATCCCGAATTCGCTGCCCTGCCGCCAGTCCTTCGTCTACATTTTCCTGGTGCTCGTCATGTGCTACCGGGGCTTCCTGGGGATCCGGGAGCGGACGTTCCGGGACATCGCGTTCACCATGCTGCTGGCGCTCGTGTTCGTGTTTGCCGCGGAGAAGCTCGCGGACGATAAAACCATCTACACGAATTATGTGATCTATATCAGTGCGCTGTTCATCCTCCTGTACGCGGTCCTGATCTACGTGTACCGGAAAGGGAAGGCCTATAAGGACGTGCTGGTCATCCTGATGCTCGCGCTCTGCTGCGTCGAGAACTGCATCAATACGAGCATCACGTCGGTGCCTACGGTCACGCGCGCGGACTATACGGAATACGACGAGACGGTGGGCGAAATCATGACGCAGATCCGGAAGGACCGGGGCGACTCCTTCTTCCGCGCGGAGAAAGCCATCCTCCGGACGAAGAACGACGGCGCGTGGCTGGATTTCCCGTCCATTTCCACCTTCTCTTCGGTGGCGGATTACCACGTCGGGGATTTCTACAAGATCCTCGGGATGGAAGCTTCCTTTAACGCCTACGGCTCCAACGGCCAGACGCCCTTCACGAACATGCTGTTCGGCGTGAATTACACGGTCAGCTACCAGGATATGCACGGCAACGAGGAGCTCTATACGCTGGTCGGCACGAACAACCAGAACGTCTGGATCTATGAAAATAAATACGCGCTGCCGCCGGGATTCGTCCTGGACCCGATGGTGGCCGGGGAATGGCCTTCGGAAGGCCTCAACTACCTGGAAGTCCAGAACGAGTTCGCGGAACGCATTTCCGGCGTCGCGAACCTCTTTGAAAATGTGACGCCCGCCTATGTGACCGGGAAGGAAGTGACCCTGACCGTCCCGCGCGCCGGCTATTACTACGTCTATACGCCGAAGAGCGGCCCGACGGACATCCAGGTGACGCGGAAGAACGCCTCCATCAAGACCTGGTCGAGCCTGAACCGCGGCTACATCATCTCCGTCGGGTACTGCGAGGACGGGGAGGCGGTCACCTTCAAGAATACGCAGAAGGATTCCACGAGGACCCTGAACCTGACGCTCTACCGCCTCCAGGACGACCTGATGCCGCAGGTGTACGAGGCATTCGCGAAGAGCGGCTACCAGGTGACGCATTTTGAGGACACCCTCATCGAGGGCTATGTGGACGTGAAGGAAGCCGGGACGTTCGTCACCACGATCGCCGCGGAAGACGGCTGGGAAGTCTTCGTGGACGGGAAGCCGATGCATTTCGACACCTGGAAGGACGCCTACATCTGCTTCTATCTGGAAGAAGGACACCATGACATCACGTTTAAGTTCCATGTGGTGTACTTTAAGGAAGGCCTGATCTTAACCGTTTCGGCCGGTGTGCTCATGCTGCTTATCGGCGTGATCTCCACGATCCTGCGGAAACGGAAGGAGAAGAAGGAAGAAGAAGCGGCCCTTGAGGCGCTGGAAGAAGCGGCCGCCGCCGACGTGCCCGCGGATCTGTCCGCCGGCAGGCGCCCCCTGCAGGCCGCCGCCGAAGTGCCCGCGGATCCCTCCGCCGTCAGGCGCCCCCTGCAGGCCCCCGTCGCAGCACCCGCCCCTGCCCCCAGGGTGCCCGCCTCCGC
>JAGDAW010000163.1 GCA_017959345.1 Lachnospiraceae bacterium
GTGATCCTGCAGACGCCTTCGCCTGACTTGACAATGTAGTCACCGATGGTGAACATGCATGCCTCCTTTCTTCTGTTCTGGACACAACGCTTACTCGAGTATATTCTATCATTAATATATGGAAAAGTCAAAAGGTAAAAATCCACAAAAAAGCGGCGGGTTCCTATGGTGCGCAAAAGGCGGGAACGCCCGGTTCCCGCCCTTCCTTATCCTTCTGTGGTCAGCCGCCGCTGTCGAGGAATTCCCGCGCGGCTTCATTTTCGATCTGGGACAGCAGCTCTTCCGCCGTATACTCATGGCGGTACGCCGCCAGGTCCGTGCCCTCTTCCGGAAGCGGCATGCTGTCTTCCCCGGTCAGCCGGAGGTACCGCTGCTCCGCCTCCTCCGAAACTTCCTCGGACTGGAACAGCCAGTACACCTGGAACCAGAGCTCCGCCGCGCCTTCCGTGTCCCCGGAAATCTCCGTCATGACGGCCTGGCGCCTCAGGGCATCCGAATGGCCCGGTTTCAGGAGCGCCGCGGTCCTGTACATGGCGATGGCCCGGTCGATATTTCCCGCGTCTTCCGCGTCCCGGCCTTCCTGGATGATCATGTTATACGCGTTTATGTCGGTGCAGATCCGGACCAGGTTGATGTAATGCTGGGCATTCACGTCGCTCAGGCTGCCCGGGTTGATGATCAGGAAATAATCCGCGAGCTTCGTATGGTCGAGGCCGTCCGTACTGTTCCATGCGGAGACCGCGCTCGCCACATACCGCTGGTTCGCGGTCCAGCTCTCCGTCCGCTGGATCTTCGCCGGGAGCGCGCGCCTGGCGACAGGCGGTTCCGTCGGCGGTTCGGTGGGCGGCTCGGTCGGCGGCTCCGTGGGATCCTGGGACGCCCCGGTCGGTGGCTCCGTCGCCTGGGTAGCCGGCTCCTTCGAGCCTTCCGTGGGATCCTGCGCCGTCCCGGACTCCGCCGGAGCCGTGGGCTCCGCCGTCCGTCCCGCGAGCTGCGCCTCCAGGTCCGCGACCTGGGATTCCAGCGCGACGACCTTATCCTTCATCTGCCCGTTCTGCTTCTCCACCTGCCCCGGCACGATGACGAACCAGGAAATCAGGATGCCGACCCCGATGCCGAGCAGCACGTACACGGCGTTCGAAAGGTAGCTTCCGAAATCCCGGAAACGCACCGGGATGATCAGCTGTTCCCGGTCATCCTCCCCCACGACCCCCACGGACCGCGTGGTGCCTTTATTCTCCAGGATGTCCAGCTCCTTCAGGTAGGAAATGGCCGTGGTGTTCCCGCGGTCCACCTCCAGGCAGTGCTCCAGCATTTTCCGCGCCTGCGGGTACTTCTCGTCCGTGATGTAGAGGAGCGCGAGCAGCTCGTAGGCCTTCGTCATGTTCGAATGGACCGAGACGACTTTCTTCAGCTGGATGACGGCCAGGTCGCGCGCGTTGTTCCGGGCGTATTCCAGGGCCTGGTTGAACTTCACGATCCCGTGCCCCGCCGAATCCAGTTCCCGGAGGTTCCGTTTGATGTCCGCGATATAACGGTTCGCCATGTTCGCCCCGGTGGACAGCGAGCGGCTCATCAGCCAGTTCTTCAGGGCCTCCGCGTACTCGCCCATGCCGTATTCCACGAGCCCGAGCAGGTTCCGCGCCGGGACATTGTTCTTATAAAGCTGGAGGCTCCGCCGGAGCGACTCGCGGGCGCCGGTCAGATCCCTGCCCCGCGCCTTCACCAGCCCCTCGTTGTAATAGCGGTTGGAAGCGTATACGATTTTTTTGAACATATGCGTATCCGCGCCGCACTTGGGACAGATGTCCCGCTTCAGGTCCAGCACGGCCGCGCAGCGGTAACAGTTCATCCGCGCCTCCGTTTCCGTCAGTTTTTATCCCGGTATTCCGCCATCAGCTCGATCATCAGGTCGACCATGTCGTTCTCATTGCTGTTGCGGATGGCGTCGTCCGTTTCGTCGATCTCCAGACTGGGTTTGAATTTGCGGACTTCTTCGTCAAAATTGATCATGTATGCCTCCCCGCCGCCGCGGCTTCCCGCGGCGCATGTGATTCAGGTTTCGTCCGTCCTCAGGAAAATGTCTGCCCGCCCCGGTTCAGGACAGCGACCGGAGCACCGCTTCCCCGTAGATCTGCTTCGCTTTCTCAAAGCAGCTCCGGCTCTGGCCGGCGAAATGTTCCATCATGACGCCCGCGTTGACTTCCAGGACCCGGTATTCCCCGGCGCTTTTCACGATGTCCACCGAACAGAAACGCATCTTCAGCGCTTCCACGGTCTCCCCCGCGATCTTCCCGAGGACCGCCTTCTCCCGCGCGCTCCTGACCGGGACGCCCGTGGCGCCCTGCCCGAGGTTGTGCTTCCAGGTGGCGTAGACCTTGTTCCCGGACGGGTCCAGGGTGTAGTCCCGTTCCTTCCGGATGACCAGCTTCGCCTCCCCGTCCAGCATGACGGCGCGGTATTCCTCTTCGATCTCCACGAACGGGCACCACGCGGCCGCGTAGGACGCGGTCCAGATCCGTTTCAGGATCTTCCGGAACCCTTCCATGTCGCGGACCCGCCAGACTTTCAGCCCCCCGGTCCCGTAATTGTCCTTCAGGACCAGGCAGCCTTCCCGCCCGAGGAACGCCTCAATCCGCGCCTCCTCTTCCGCATAAAGCACGGGGTCTTCCTGCAGCGTCATGGGCAGGAAGTAATGCGGCACCGCGGCGATGCCCGCGTCCGTAAGGACCTCGTACGTCAGCACCTTGTCCTGGCACAGGTCCCGGGAGGACGCCGGGTTCAGCGGGAACTGGTAGCCGACGATGTACGCGTGCTTCCCGTCCTTCGTGAGCCGGTAGCCCCACGAATCCGAAAACGCGGTATAGCCGATGCCGTTTGCCTTGCAGACGGCCCTGATGATTCGGTTGAATGAACTGTTTTCCGTACCTGCCATGATTCACCCGGGCACGCTCCGTGCCCTGCCCCCTGCGTCCCTCAGGACTTTTCGCGCTTCTCCGCTTCCTTCAGCTTGTTCTCGCGCCGGTGCACGACTTCCTGCGGGATCGCGGTGATGTCGCCGGCCTTCGTCAGCGCCCATTTGGTGATCAGCGGCCCGAAGAGCTCATAGATCAGGATCGCGAACAGCGTGATGTTCCGGATCAGGGCGCCTTCGGCGCCGAGGCCCATGGCGATCGTACACATCCCGAGCGCCACGCCGGCCTGCGGGAACAGCGTATAGCCCAGGTACTTCTGCACTTTCTCCGGGCAGTGCGTCGCTTTCGCGGAACCCCGCGCGCCGAAATATTTGCCGACGCAGCGGACCAGCACGTAGACGACGCCGATCAGCACGATGTAAAGGTCCCCGAACACCGTCAGGTCCAGTTCCGCGCCGCTGACCACGAAGAACAGCGCGAGCAGCGGGGACGTCCATTTGTCCGACGCCTTCATGATGTCCTCGGAGAGGGGGCACGCGTTGCAGAACACGGTGCCCAGCATCATGCAGGTCAGCAGGGATGAGAAGCCGATGGTCAGGGGCCCGGCTTCGATCTCGATCATGGACAGCGCCGCGGTCAGGAAGACGACGGCAATGGTCATGTTGAGACGGTTCGTATTTGAATTAAACAGCTTCTCGAGCTGCGTCAGCACCCAGCCCATGGCCGCGCCGAGCACCAGCGAAAGGACGATTTCGATCAGCGGGTTCAGGATGATCGCGAGCAGGTTCGCGTCCCCGAGGGAAATGGTCCTGGAGATGCCGAACAGCACGGCGAAAATGATCAGCCCCACCGCGTCGTCGAGCGCGACGATCGGCAGCAGGAGGCTCGTCAGCGGGCCTTTCGCCTTATATTCCCGCACGACCATCAGGGTCGCCGCGGGCGCCGTGGCGGTGGCGATGGCGCCGAGCGTCAGGCACTGGGAAAGGGTCAGGCGGTCCGGGGCGATAAGGTGGAACACAAAAAGCGCCAGGATCACCAGCACGGTGGCGGTGACCGCCTGGAAAATGCCGATCACCACGGCCTGCATGCCGGTCTGCTTCAGGGCCGAAAGCCGGAATTCAGACCCGATGGAGAACGCGATGAACGCGAGCGCCACCTGGGAAATCAGCGAAAGGGCCTCCACCGATTCCGGCGTCGTGAAACCGAGCCCCGCGATCCCGATCCGGCCGATCACGTACGGCCCGATCAGCACACCGGCGATCAGGTACGCGGTCACGGCGGGCAGGTGGAACCGCTTGAATACGCGGGTCATCAGAAGACCCGAAAGAATCGCTATGGACAGCGACAGCAACTCCAGCATAGAATCCTTCTACCTCTGTTTCTTTTCGGGCACCCGGGAAAGGTCCCGGTTCCGAAAAACTCCCGAGGCGGTTCCTGAATGTCTGCTTTCTATTGAATTTTGCGGACCGTGCGGGTCCTCTTCTTCCGGAACACGATCCCTGTCCGGCTCGGCAGGTAGGCGAGGAAGCCGCAGCGATCCTCGTCAATGTGTTCCGAATGGTAACGCGCCTTCATCTGTACGCGGTCATAACCGCCGAAACGGCCTTCGTCCGTGGAAAGGACCGGCTCGTAATCCCCTTCCCCGAGGGTGGGCACGAAATAGCCCGTAAAGGACCGGGTGGGGTTCAGGTTGATGGCGAAGACGTACCCGCCCTTCTCGTAGATCAGGATTTCATCGTTCTGCTTCGTCCAGAGGTTGTGGGGCTGGGCGCTCATGAACTTCGCGTCCTTCCCGAGCTCCAGCATGGCCTTGTCAAACGCGCCGAGATACCCGTATTTCAGGTTCGGGTCGTCCACGAGGTGCCACTGCCGCCGGCAGTACTGGTAAGACCAGCCGTTCCCGGCGCGCGGGAAATCGATCCACTCCGGGTGGCCGAATTCATTGCCCATGAAGTTCAGGTAGCCGTCGCCGCCCAGCGAGAACGTCAGCAGCCGGATCAGCTTATGGAGCGCGATGCCGCGGCTGATCACAAGGTTGTCCTGCTGGTCCTTCCCCATGGACCAGTACATCTCCTGGTCGCACAGGCGGAACATGATGGTCTTGTCCCCGACCAGCGCCTGGTCGTGGGACTCCGCGTACCCGATGTTCTTCTCTTTCGGCCTGCGCCCCGTGAGCTCGTAATAGATCTGCCACAGGTCCCAGTCCTCGTCGTTCCGCTCTTTCAGGATCCGGATCCACATGTCCGGGACGCCCATCCCGAGCCTATAGTCGAACCCGATGCCGCCGTCCCGGATGGGCAGGCACATGCCGGGCATGCCGGACATGTCTTCCGCGATCGTCAGCGCCGAAGGGCTGATCTCGTGGATCAGCTCGTTCGCCAGCATGAGGTAGGTCACGGCTTCGGTGTCCGTATTCATGGAAAAATATTTGTCGTAGTTGTCAAAGCTGGTGCCGAGGCCGTGGTCCTGGTACAGCATCGACGTCACGCCGTCGAAACGGAAGCCGTCGAAATGGTATACCTCCATCCAGAACTTCAGGTTCGACAGCAGGAAATGCAGCACTTCGTTCTTCCCGTAATTGAAAAGCTTCGTGCCCCACGCCTGGTGGTTCCCCTTCTCCCCTTCGTGGAAATACTGGTAGTCCGTCCCGTCGAAACGGTTCAGGCCTTCCCGCTCGTTCCCGACGGCGTGGGAATGGACGACGTCCAGCAGGACGCGGATCCCGCGCTTATGCGCTTCGTTGATCAGCATTTTCAGTTCTTCGGGCGTCCCGTAGCGGGAAGACGCCGCGAAGAAATTCGCGACCTGGTAGCCGAAGGAGGCGTAATAGGGATGCTCCATGACCGCCATGATCTGGATCGTGTTATAGCCGTCGTCCTGGATCCTGGGGAGGATATTTTCCCGGAATTCGTTGTAGGTGCCGACCCGGTACTCCTCCGTGGCCATGCCGATGTGGCACTCGTAAATGAGGGGCGTCGCGGAGAACTTCACGTCCCCGTCTTCCCACGGGAACTGCTCGTTCCCGTAATGGACTTCCGCGGACCAGATATAGGATTCCGGGTCCTGGGTCACATACGTCGCGTACGACGGGATGTGCTCCGACGTCACGCCGTCCTTCGTCACAAGGACTTTATACTTCTGCCCGTCCTTCAGGGACTGTTCCGGAGGAAGGAGGATCTCCCAGACGCCGTTCTCCTTCCGGGTCATGGGATGGGCTTCCCGGTCCCAGAAATTGAAATCCCCGTACAGATGCAGCGCGTCCGCGCCGGGCGCCCATTCCCGGTATACCGTGCCGCCGTCCGGCAGCCTGTGGATGCCGAAATAGTGGTGCCCGTTCGCGAAATCCGAGAGCTTTCCGCTCTTCCCGGCCAGTTCCGCGCGTTTTTCCTTATAATTGCGCATGCGGAGTTCGATATCCCCCGCATACATTCTGAGAAGCGGATCGTAGTCATAGATCCTGTATGCCATGTCCTGTTCCCTCCTGAAACGTTACTCCTCTGCTTCCTTCTTCGCCGCGGCGGCGGCCGCCGCCTCCTCCTTCAGGACCTTCAGCGGCGAAAGCGCCTTATTCCTGAAGTAGATGTATACGATAATCCCGCCGACCAGCGTGACGATGGAAATGGCCTGGGACGGGAAAAGGACACCGAACAGATAATCCCCGCGGTCATCCCCGCGGAAAAACTCCACGATAAACCGGCCGACGCTGTAGATGATCATATAAAGCGCAAGGTTCTGCCCGCGGAACTTATTCCGGTCCATCCGGTAGAACAGGAACGCGCAGAGCAGGAAGTCGAATACGAACGACATGATCTGCGTGGGATACAGCGGGATGCCGGCCGGCGCGTCCGCCCCTGCCGGGAACGTGATGCCGTACCAGGCGCCTTCGGGGACGGGTCTCCCGTAGCAGCAGCCGGAAAGCAGGCACCCGATCCGCCCGAACCCCTGTCCGAAGGGGATCAGCATGGCCGCGATGTCGAACGCCGGCAGGATGGGCAATTTCTTCATCCCGCAGATATAGATGATCGGGACCGTTATACCCACGATCAGGCCGCCGTAGACCACGAACCCGCCGTCCAGCCGGAGCAGCATGGAGGGATCCTTGATGACCTCATCCAATTCGATGATCCAGTACATCACCTTGGCCCCGATCAGGCCGGTGATGACGCCGATGACGCCGCCGTTGAAATAGATGTCCGGGTCCAGGCCGTATTTCGGCGCGAGCCGCAGGAAAATGATGAAAATCAGGATAATGCCGAGAGCGATCATCAGGCCGTATCCGTAGACGGTTACGCTCCCGATGGAAAAGATCTCTTTATGCATGCAGGCTTCCTCCTTTTCAGGTGCTTGAATGATTATTATACATCAGATTCCGTAAATAATCAAGTTTTTCGTTCCCCCGGGGCCCCGCGTCCCTCTGTCCGGTGTAGACCGGCCAGGCCCTGATGGCGTCCCGTCTTCCGCGGATCCGCCGGCCCCGTCTTTCTTTAACAGCAGGTATCGGCCCCGATTCCGGGACCGACACCGCGGGTATGATCAGTTTTCCCCTTCCTCTTCCGGTCCGGGTTCGGTATCCCCGTACCGGAACATCTTCAGGAAGCGGATCACGTACATGACGAAGGAATACAGCATCATGGCGATGCAGATGCCGATGGAAATGTACGAAACCGTGTCCGGGATGTCCGGCCACAGGATATGCATGAAGAACATGATGAACAGGAGCAGCGTGTTCAGCTTCCCGTGCCAGACGGCGCCCTTCACGAGGTTCTGTTTCTTGTAGACCAGCATCCCCAGCGCCAGCATGGTCAGTTCCTTGACGACGATGACGACGACCGGCCAGATCAGCTGGGGGAACCGCGTCAGGAGGCATAAGAGCACCGCGAACTGCGTCACTTTATCCGCCACCGGGTCGATGAATTTCCCGACGTCCGTCACCAGGCCGAAGGACCGCGCGATCCACCCGTCCACCACGTCCGTCGCGCCGGATATAAACAGCAGGACAAACGTCAGGACAAAGTCCTGCCGGACGACGTAGGTGTATATGACGACCGGGACCATGGCGAGCCGGATCATCGAAAGGATATTCGGCACCGTAAAGATCCGTAAGGCTTTCTCTTCTTCAGTATATGCGCGCATCGCTGTCTCTTCCCCGGTTCCCATGTCTGTTCCCCGCATCTCCTTTACCCCTTCTTCATCCGCTGCCGGACGGCCTCGTACGCGAGGACCCCCGCCGCGACCGACGCGTTCAGGGAGTCGATCTCCCCGAACATCGGGATCCTGACAATGTAGTCGCAGGCCTCCAGCACCAGGCGCGAAACCCCGGCGCCTTCGTTCCCGATGACGATGCACAGCGGCCCGGTCAGCGGCACGTCATACATCACGGTCCCGCCCATATCCGCGGCGGCGAACCAGATGCCTTCCTTCTTCAGTGCCTCGATGGTGCGCGTGAGGTTCTTCACCCGGGCGACCGGCGTGTAATGAAACGCCCCCGCGGACGCCCTGGCGGCGGACGCGCTCATGGGGGAAGACCGGTCCTCCCGCACGATGACGCCGTGGACGCCGGCCTGGTTCGCGCTCCTCAGGATGGCGCCGAAATTGTGCGGGTCCTCGATCCCGTCCAGCATGAGCAGGAACGGGGCTTCCCCCTTCTCCGCCGCCCGCTGAAGGATCTCCTCCGTGGAGACGTACCGGAAACCGGCGATCCTTGCGATGACGCCCTGGTGGTTCCCGGTCTCGGACATGCGGTCCATCTGCTCCTTCTCTTCGAACCGGACCCGCAGGCCCGCGTTCTTCGCTTCCTTCAGGATCTCCCGGATCACGGGCCCGGACGCCTCCTTCTGCACATGGATGCGGTCCACGGTTTTCCCGGAACGGAACGCTTCCAGGCAGACGTTCCTTCCCTCTATGGTCTGGAACGTTTCTTCCGGCTGCGCGTCTCTCATGTCACTCTCCATTCTTCCGGAAACGGGTCTCCCGCCGGCCCCTACAGGAGCCCCAGCGCTTCGAATCCCCGTTTCAGGAGTTCGGTGATCCGTTCGTACCGTCCGAGGAGGTACAGGTACCCGACCACCGCTTCCAGCCCCGTCGCGTCATGGTATTCCGCGTAGGTGGCGTTCTTCGCCTTCGTATGGACCTCCGCGTTCCGCCCCCGGCGGAATACGGCGGCCTCCTCCTCCGTGAAATCATCGTAAAGGAGCCCGGCGATCTTCGCCTGCGTCCCGGCGTTCGCCCGCGCCAGGCACTCCCGGTGCAGCTTCTGCACGGAACGGCTGCCCGCGGAAACCGCGATCGAACGGTTCACAAGCTCGTAAATATTGTCTCCCAGGTACGCGAGGTTCAGCGGGGAAAGCAGCGCCGGGTCCTTCACTTCCGGAAGTCCCAGGGCTTCCCGGATCACCGGCCGGAAATCCGTGCGCGCCTCCTGCCCCGTACCGCTCAGGCCTTCTCCCACAGCGTACCCTCTCTCGTATCCCGGATCACGATCCCGCGGTCCAGGAGTTCCTGGCGGATCCGGTCCGCCTCCGCGAAATCCTTCTCTTTCTTCGCGGCCTTTCGAAGTGCAATCCGTTCTTCGACCCAGGACGCGAGCGCCGCGTCTTCTTCCGTCCCCGCCGCCGCTTCTTCCGGCGCCTTCAGGAGGTCCAGGCCGAGCACTTCGTCGAAGGAGCCGATCAAAGCGGCCTTCGTCGCGTCGTTCACGTCCGCCTTCAGCACGTCGTAGACGGCGGTCAGCGCCATGGCGGTGTTGATGTCGTCCGAAAGGGCGTCTTCAAAACGCGCCTTCCAGGATACGAACGCTTCCTGGTCCGGCGCCTCCCCGGAACGGTCCGCGGCGGCCTTCACGTTCAGCGCGCGCTTCTTCAGCTTAAGATAAGCGCCCTGGGCGTTCGAAAGCGCGTCAAACGAGAACTCCAGCGGCTTCCTGTAATGGGACTGCAGGCAGAAGAACCGGTACGCGAGCGGGTCGAATCCCTGTTCCTGCAGGACGGAAACGGTCAGGATGTTCCCCTTCGACTTGCTCATTTTCCCGGAGCGGTCGTTCAGGTGGTGGACGTGGAACCAGTAATTGCACCACTTATGGCCGAGGTACGACTCGCTCTGCGCGATCTCGTTCGTGTGGTGCGGGAAAATATTGTCCACGCCGCCGCAGTGGATGTCGATGTACTCGCCCAGGTGCTTCATGCTGATGCAGGAGCACTCGATGTGCCAGCCCGGGTAGCCCACGCCCCAGGGGCTGTCCCATTTCAGCGCCTGGTCCTCGAACTTCGATTTCGTGAACCACAGGACGAAGTCGTTGCGGTTCTTCTTGTTCGTATCCTCGGTCACGTCGTCCCGGACGCCGACCATCAGCTCTTCCTCGCTCTGCTTCCCGAACACGTAGTAGGAAGACAGCTTCGAGGTGTCAAAATAAATGTTCTCGCCCGCCCGGTAGGCATAGCCCTTCTCAAGCAGGACTTCGATCATATGGATAAACGCGTCGATGCAGTTCGTGGCGGGTTCCACCACGTCCGGACGCTTAATGTTCAGCTTCACGCAGTCTTCGAAGAACGCGTCCGTGTAGAACTTCGCGATCTCCATGACCGTCTTGTGCTCCCGCTTCGCGCCGGCCAGCATCTTGTCCTCGCCGGTGTCCGCGTCCGAGGAAAGGTGCCCCACGTCCGTGATGTTCATGACGCGCTTGACGTCGTACCCCAGGTAACGGAGGGTCTTCTCCAGCACGTCTTCGCAGATGTAGGAGCGCAGGTTCCCGATGTGCGCGTAATGATAGACCGTAGGCCCGCAGGTGTACATGGAGACCTTGCCGGGCACATTTTCCCTGAAATCTTCGATTCTCTGAGTCAATGAATTATAAAGTTCCATCTTTCCCCCGTTCTGTTCCGTAACCTTCAAATCCAGCGCTTCCTCCGGGCGGGCGCCTCCCGTCTCCTCGACCAGGCAGACCGCCTGGCAGGCGATCCCTTCCCCCGCGCCCGTAAAGCCGAGGCCTTCCTCGGTGGTCGCCTTCACGCTGACCTGTGAGACGCGGATGCCCAGTACGGAAGCGATATTCTCCGCCATCCGCGCCCGGTACGGCGCGAGCTTCGGCTTCTGGCAGATCACCGTGGCGTCGATGTTCACCACCCGGAAGCCATGGGCGTCCAGGGTCTTCGCGACTTCGGCGAGGAGCACCAGGCTTGAGATGCCTTCGTAAGCGGGATCCCGGTCCGGGAACAGCTGCCCGATATCCCCGAGCGCCGCGGCCCCGAGCAGCGCGTCCATGACCGCGTGGAGCAGCACGTCCGCGTCCGAGTGGCCGAGCAGCCCCTTCTCATAAGGGATCTCTACCCCGCCGAGGACCAGTTTCCTGTTTTCCGTCAGCCTGTGTACGTCGTACCCGGTCCCGATCCGCATCCCGGCGCCGCCTTTCCCGGGCAGTTCGGACCGCCCGTAACCGAATAATTATAACACATTTTCCCGCGATTGACAAGCGCCGCACGGCAGGGAAATCCCGACGTGGAACAGGCGGTTCTCCAGCCCCGCGGACAGGGCCCCATGGTATTTCTCCACGATATAGCGGATGCTCTTCATCCCGAAGCCGTGGTTCATCCGGTCCCCCTTTATGGACACCGGGAACCCGTCCTCGAACGTGAGCGCGTCTTCGCAGTAGTTCTCCGCCCGGATCCGCACGGCGTCCTCCGTCCCGGTCACGCGGACGCTGATGATCCGCTTCTCCGGGTCTTCGTACCGGATGACGCACTCGATCGCGTTGTCCAGGAGGTTCCCGAACAGCACGAAAATGTCCGCGGGCTGCATGAACCGGAGCCGCTGCCCTTCCGCGAGGCAGGTAAACGCGATGTGGTTCCGCCGGCAGTAAAGCCCTTTCTCCGTCAGCACCGTATCCAGCGGCGCGCAGCCGGTGCGGGAAATGTAATCGTACGCCTCGATGTATTCTTCCTGCATGTCCCGGTCCGTCGCGGGCTCCTGGCCGGATGCCCCCCACGCCCGGGAGATGTATTTCAGGTCATGGGCTTTCCGGTTGATCGCGTCCATCCCCTCTTCCAGAAGGGCGTACCGCTTCTGCTCCGACTCCATCAGCTCTTTCAGGAGCCGCTTCTCCCAGGCTTCGTTCGCCTTGCTCAGCTGGATAAACAGGATGTAAAGTGCCAGGAAGCACGTCAGACCGTCGAAAAAGCGGTACATGACGGTGATCCCGCCGAACTTCCGGGCGGCGGACTGCGCGAAAAAGATCGTGCCGAACAGGATGACACCGATCACGATCAGCGACTCATCCATATAATCCACATAGTGGCTGTGGTCCTTCAGCCGGCGCGCGAACACCGCGTAAAGCAGGACAAACGCCACGGCGGCGCCGCCCGCCTGGAACAGCACCGACGGCCAGACGCCGCTGATTTCGAGGATTTTCTGGGGGACCTCCGCAATGCACAGCGAGAAATGCTGGGCCGTCAAAGCACAGATGTCCGCGAAAAGGAAGTCCTTGGCGCTGCCTTTGTAGCACAGGACCTGCAGCGCGATAAACACCGCGTAGACGGTCAGGGACTTCGTGGACGGCAGGAATTCCAGGATACGCACGTCCGGCACCAGCCAGATGATGGCGGCGCCGGCCAGAAGGCCCGCGATAAACCGGGCCGGGAAATGCGTACGCCGCTTCAGGACCGGCGCGAACAGGAACCCGAACAGGACGAGCCCCGCGTAGAAAGTCAGCGGCATGGCAATGGTGTTCATATCGGGCGGTGCCCCCTTTCGTCAGAAATACTTCGAGATCTCCTGCATGAATTCCTTATGTTTCCGCCTGCTGACGGGGATCGACGCCCCATGGACCAGGATGTCGTTCCTGCCGACGCCCGTCACATGCTTCGGGTTCACCAGGTGCGAATGGCTGCAGCGCAGGAACCCTTCGCCGGTGAACAGGTCCTGTACGGAAGCGAGCGTCTCCAGCTTCCGGAACGTGCCCATGGCGGTGTGATACACGCAGTAATGGTCCTGGCTCTCCACATAATAAATATCCGTGCTCCGGACGCGCACCGGCGTCCCGTCCTCACCGGGAAGGGCCAGGATGGTCCGGTTCCCGTCCACCAGCGCCACGGCCTTGTCCATTTTGAGGGACAGGTTCAGGTAGCCGAAGGGCTTCACCATATAGTCCAGCGCGTCCACCTCGTAGCCGCGCGCCGCGTACTGCATCATGACCGTCGTGAAGATGAGCACCGCGTACGGGTCCGATTCGCGGAGCCGCTTCGCGGCGGAAAGGCCGTTCACGTACGGCATCTTGATGTCCATAAAGACAATGTCGAACCGGCCTTCGCTGCTTTCCAGCGCTTCCGTAAAATCCAGGCCGTTCCCGTAGGACAGGATTTCCGCGGAAAGGCCGTGCTCATCCGTATAGCGCCTGACAAATCCCGCAAGTTCTTCCCGGAACTGCCGTTCATCATCCACAATGGCGATCCTGATCATGCCCTCCTCCTTCTCCCGCGGATCCCGGGTTACGCCCCGGACGCCGATTCATTTTCCGCCTGCAGGAACGCCTGCCCGGCAGATGGCTTCCGGTCCCGGTATCTATCATAGCAGTCTCCGGAAAAAAGTCAACCGGGAGAGACTGCGAAACCGCAGTTCCTCCCGGTTTTCCGATATGATCCGCTGTGCGTGGATTACTTCAGGGTAACCTTCGCGCCCGTCTCTTCGAGCTTCGCCTTCAGTTCTTCCGCTTCCGCCTTGGAGATCTGCTCCTTCACGTTCTTCGGCGCGCTGTCGACGAGGTCCTTCGCTTCCTTCAGGCCGAGGCCGGTCGCCTCACGGACAACCTTGATGACCTTAACCTTGTTCGGGCCGATATCGGTCAGTTCGACGTCGAATTCGGTCTTCTCTTCCACTTCTTCCACTGCCTGGGCGGGGCCGGCCGTCATCACAACACCGGCAGCCGCGGAAACGCCGAACGCTTCCTCACAGGCCTTCACAAGTTCGTTCAGTTCCAGAACGGTCATTTCCTTGATCGCTTCGATAAACTCAGCGGCATTCAGTTTCGCCATGATTCAATCCTCCGATGAAATATTATTTTAATGGATGGTTCGGCAGTCTTTTCTGCCGGATGGCGGGATGCCGAGGCATCCCGGGCGCCGTCTTACGCGGCGGGTTCGGAATCCTTCTCCGCGATCTGCTTGATCACGCGGGCCAGGTTCGCGATCGGCGACTGCATGGAGCCCAGCAGACGTCCGATCAGAACTTCTCTCGACGGGATGTTCGCGACTGCGAGAATGCCGTCCTTGTCATAGAAGCTGCCTTCCACGATGCCGCCCTTGATTTCGAGCTTCTTATGCGCTTTCGCGAATTTGGAAAGCTCGCTGGCTGCCTTCGTGGCGTCGTCCTTACAGACCGCAAGCGCGGACGGGCCTTCCAGGATCTGCGCAAGTCCTTCGTTCGGCGTGCCCTTCACGGCGAAACGCATGAACGTGTTCTTGTAGACCTTGTAGTGGATGCCGGCGTCCCTCAGTGTTTTACGAAGCTCGGTGTCTTCCGCGACAGTCAGTCCCCTGTGGTCCACAAGGACTGCGGAAGCGGAATCCTTCAGTACGTCGCAAATCTCCTGTACGATCGGTTTCTTTTCCTCAATCTTGGCCAAGTCGGTGTCCCTCCTTCTTCAGATATTTTTTAAGGAGAAATAAAAAACCCCGCGAAGACGCAGGGTAACAAAATCTTTCCGAAAAAAGATTCCTGATACCTCGGCAGGCGTTTTCTCCTTATGTCTTGCGACACCTGCTGTCTTCGGCTATAACGGCCCTTTTCATGAGCCGGCGATGATTCTAACACAGTTTTAAACCGCTGTCAACCGGAAAATATACTTTTTCCGAGCTTTTTTTACATTTCCAGGTCCGGTGCGCCGGGATTACGCGCTCTTTTCCGCCTTCCCTTCGCCGGGGAACAGGATGTCCAGGACGAAGATGCCGTCCTCGTAGCGGCTCGTCAGGACGCCGCCGTATTTCTCGGCAATGTAGCACATGCTCTTCATGCCGTACCCGTGGTACTCCTTATCGGCCTTCGTGGTGACCGGGAGCCCGTCCAGGAACACCGGCGCTACGGGGCAGGGATTCTCCAGGTGGACGCTGACCATCGACCCGCGCGGCGCGATGTTCAGCGCGATGATGCGGCGCGCTTCCTCGGGTTCATGCCCGGCGGATTCGATCGCGTTGTCGAGCGCATTGCCGAGCAGGGAGTAGAGGTCCTCGGTCCTGAGGAAGCCGAGCCGCGCGCCGTCCGCGATGCAGCGGATCCGGATGCCCTGCTTCTCCGCCAGCAGGCTCTTCTCGGCCAGGATGATGTCGAGGTCCGGGTTCCCGGATTTCGCGAAGCGGTCATAGATCAGGACCGCCTGCTCCAGTTCGCCGATGCTCCGCTCCTGTTCCGCCCCGGTCATGGAGCGCAGTGCGGAGATCTGGTGCTTGAGGTCGTGGCATTTCCGGTTGATGACTTCGATCGTGTCCCGGCTGAGTTCATGCTGTTCCTGCTCCTGCCGGAGGAGCCGGAGCATCAGGTTCTGTTCCTGCTCGGCCTTCAGGATGCGGAAATTGTCCATCATGATCCGGATCAGCAGGCTGCAGGTGAAAATATCGAACAGGAATACGCCGACGGTCTCCCCTTCCTCCATGGTCGTCCAGTAACTCACCAGGTAGATGACCAGCGAGGAAAACAGCGCGAACAGCACGAGGAAACGGCTCTTGACTTCCAGCGCCTGCGCGTCCGAGAAGCGCCGCCTCAGGAGCAGGTAGAACGCGCCCGTGAATACGAGGAAGACCGCCAGTTCGACGGCCTGGCCCCACGGGGCTTCCGGACGGATGATGAGGGCGATCACCCTGGAGGCACAGTGGACAATGTGCTGCAGCGTATGCGCAAGGCAGCAGTAAAAGACCACCTGCTTCAGCGTCACTTTATAACAGAACGCGAGCAGGAACGCGGCCAGGACCAGCATGATGAGGAAGGCGAACGTGAACCACCCGATCCGGAGCCAGGGCGCGAAAAAACCGCCCGGGACCACGTACGGGAGCGCGAGGTACACGAGCGCGCCGGGGACCAGGCGCAGGTAGAAGCCCTTGCGCCGGTTCAGTTTCCAGGTAAACAGAAACAGGATGGCGAAGATCTGGACATGGAAATAATTCACATACCACATTTACATCGTCCCTTTTCCCGCGATTTCGGCCATGCGGGTCATGCATTCCTTCCGCCTTCTTCTGGACAGCGGGAGCTTCACCCCGCCCGCGGTCACCGTCTCCTGCCCGATCTCCGTGACGTAATACCCGTTCACGAGGTGGCTCGAGCTGACCTTGATGAAATTCCGGAACCGGGGGTCCTCCTCCACGGAGGAGAGTTTCCCCCGGACCTCCAGCGCTTCGTCTTCGGTGTGGTAAACGAGGTCATGGTTATAGACTTCCACATAGGTGATCCGGCGGACTTCCACCACCCGGATCAGGTCCTTCGAACGAAGCGTCACGGTCTCCGACGGGCGGTTCCTGCACACCCGGAGCACCCGGTCCATGGTCAGTGCCAGTTACGAGTACGGGAACGGCTTCTCGACAAACGCCATCGCCCCCACTTCGTAGCCGCGGATGGCGTACTGCCCCATCCCGGTCACGAAGACCAGCGGGGCCTCCGCGTCCCGTTCGCGGAAGCGCCGGGCGGTTTCCATCCCGTCGATCCCCGGCATGGCGATATCCATGAAGACCGCGTCGTACTCCGCGCGCGGGCCCGCCAGGAACGCGGTCCCGTTCGGGAACAGGGAAAGCGATACCTTCTCCCCGCGGGCGTCCGAATACCGCCGCAGCCCCTGTTCCAGGGCCTCGGCGTAAACCGGTTCATCTTCCACAATCGCGATTCGAAGCACGTCAGATCCCTCTTCAGTATGGGAACAGGCCGCGGAACAGCCACAGCCAGTACGCGGGGATGAACAGCCGGATCACGGCCAC